>CAYVKQ010000228.1:0-5533 GCA_964451945.1 uncultured Lentisphaerales bacterium | reverse complement strand
CTGGCGATGCTGTGGATGGCCTTCGGGGTCATGCGCCACGCCATGATCATCATCGCCAACGTGCCGCTTGCGCTGGTCGGGGGAATCCTTGGACTGCTGGCCACGGGCGCCTACCTGTCGGTGCCCGCGTCGGTGGGGTTCATCGCCCTGTTCGGGATCGCGGTGCAGAACGGCATGGTGCTGGTCACCACTTTCAACGACCTGCGCGCGCGCGGCAAGTCCGTCATGGAGTCCGTGACCGCAGGCGCCGAACTGCGCCTGCGCCCCGTGTTGATGACGGCGTTGACGACCGTCCTCGGCCTGCTTCCCCTGCTGCTGGCGCGCGGGATCGGTGCCGATGTGCAGCGCCCCCTGGCGACCGTGGTGGTGTTCGGCCTGACGACCTCCACGCTGCTGACGCTGTTCGTGATCCCTGCCGTGTACGTTTGGATCGAGGAACGTAAAACCCACTGACGGGGGCGGAAAATGAGAGACAAAACGAAGGTTTTGTTTCTTTACACGGGCAATTCCTGCCGCAGCCAGATGACCGAAGGGTGGGCGCGCGCAAGGGTGATGTCGTCGAAGCCTACTCGGTCGGCATCGAACACCCGCCCGTGGCGGACGCCAGTGTGGACGTGATTCTCTCCACTTGATTACCGATCATTGTTCGCGCCGCCGCTGCCGCCGCACCGCTCCAGGCGGACAAGGTCGAAGGCCGGTTCCTCGTAGGGATGTGCCGAGCGCAGCGCGCGGATCACCGCGTCGGCGCGCGCTTCGGGGCACAGCATCTCGACGCGGTATTCGTCCACCGTCTCGACCTTCCCGCGGGTGCCGACGGCCGGTGCGCTGCCGGCCAGCGGACGGAACTGGCCTTCGCCGCGGACCTGCCAGGCGCAGCGGTCGTAGGCCCCCTGTCCGCCGGCGCCGGCGTCGAACAGGGCCGCCTTGACTGCTTCGAGATGGGTGGCGGGGATGAAAACCGTCAGCTTGTACATGGGTGCCTCCTCAGGCGAGCGTCACCAGCGCCTCGTCGCAGCAGGTGAGTTTTTCGAGGCCGGACTCCGTGACCGCGTAGGTGTTCTCGATCCCCACGGCGCCGACGCCGGGGAAGACGAATTTCGGCTCCAGGGCGAGGGTCATGTCCGCCGCCAGCGTCGTTTCGGAGCGGGCGGCGAGCACGGGCAGCTCGTTGATTTCGAGCCCGACGCCGTGGCCGACGAACTTGGCCCGCTGGGTGAACCCCATGAAATGGTCGGAGAGTCCGGCGGCCTCGGCGCGCTGCAGCGCCAGCGCGTAGAGGGCATCGCAGCGGGCGCCGGGGACGCCGGCGGCGGCGATCGCCTCGCAGATGTCGATCGAGACGTCGTGCGCGCGCCGCACCCGTTCGGGAACCGTGCCGACGACGTAGGTGCGCGAACAGTCGGAGACATAGCCGGTGAAGTTGCCGCTGACATCGGCCATGACGGTCGTGCCCGGCAGCAGCGGCGCGCCGCACGAGCCCACGGGGAGCGACGGGTCCATGCCGGCGCCGCCGAGGGCGAAGTCGTAGGCGGAGGGGGCGTCGGCGTTGTCGCCCGCCAGGACGCTGCCCACGAAAATCTCCAGGCGGCCGCCGAAGGCGCGCATCAGCCCCAGGCCGCCGCGCAGGCGGACCGCCTGCTCCAGGGCAACGGAGAAGTCGCGCTCGTTCATGCCGGGGCGGTAGAGGGCGGGGAAGGCGGCGACGGCTTCGGCGTGGCGGCGGCACGATTCGCGCATCCGGCCGAGTTCGTAGCCGGTCTTGACGGCGCGGGCCGCGCGGATTGCCGTCGAGCCGTTCAGCAGCTCCGTTTGCGGAAACAGGCGGGCCAGCTGGAACCACTCGGCGGCGGGGAGCTCGTCGCCTTCGAGCAGCAGCCGCGCGGGCGGCGGGCGTCCGGTCTCGGCGAGGTGAGCCGCAATCTGGTCGGGGCGGCGCACCGCCACGGCGGCGAAGCCGGGGAGGCGGTCGGCGAAGTCGGCGGGGCGGCGGTAGAAGAAGAGCGGCGCCCCCTCCGCGGGGAGGTAGCACCAGCCGGCGAAGACGGTTCCCGCGGCGTAGAGGAGGTCGGTGTTCAAGGTGAGCAGCAGGGCGTCGGCGCCGGCGGCGCGCGTCGCGGCGCGGAGTTTTTCGTGGCGCCGCGGAAGGTCGGCGAGCAGGGGAGGGGGCAAAGCGGGCATGGCGGTGGGGGGACTCCTGGGGTTTGGTGTGCAGGGTGTGTCAGAGAATGCGCGCGGCGAGGGCGGCGAGTTCGCTGCGCTCGCTCGTGGTCAGCGTCACATGGCCGTGCAGGGCGTGCGCCTTGAGGCGCTCCGCGACGTAGATCAGGCCGTTGCTGGCGGCGTCGAGGTAGGGGTTGTCGATCTGGTAGGGATCGCCGGTGAGGACGATCTTGGAGCCTTCGCCGGCGCGGCTGACGATGGTCTTGACCTCGTGGGGGGTGAGGTTCTGCGCCTCGTCGACCAGGATGAACTGGCGCGAGATGGAGCGTCCGCGGATGTAGGTGAGCGCCTCCAGCTCGATCACGTCGTTGTCGAGCAGCTGCTGGATCCGGTCACGCACCGAGGGCGTGCGGCCTTTGCGGGTGACGGGTTGGGGCGTTCCCGGCTGCGGGTCGCGCAGCAGGTAGGTCAGGTTGTCGAAGATCGGCTCCATCCAATGGGCCAGCTTCTCCTCCTTGGCGCCGGGAAGGTAGCCGATGTCCTTGCCGAGGGGGATGATCGGGCGCGAGACGAGGATGCGGTCGTAGAGGTGCTGGTGCAGCACCAGCTCGAGGCCGGCGGCGACGGCGAGGAGGGTTTTGCCGGTGCCCGCCTGGCCGACCAGGGTGACCAGGCTCACGGCCGGGTCCATCAGCAGCTCCAGCGCCAGCCGCTGTTCGAGGTTGCGGGCCTGGATGTTGTAGACGTCGGCCAGATGGTGGTTGATCTCGCGTATCGAGCCGTCGGCGCCCATGCGGGTGATCGCCAGGCACAGCGGGTCGTCCTTGTCGGTGAGGGTGTAGAAGAGGTTGGGGTAGCCGGAGATCTCGGGACAGCGCACCGCCTCGCCGGCGTAGATGCGGTCGATCGTCTCGCGCGGCACGCTGGCGGCGGCGTAGCCGGTGTAGAACTCGTCCAGATTGACTTTCTCGCGTTCGAAATCCTCGGCGCGGATGCCGAGGGCGTCGGCCTTGACGCGGGCGTTGATGTCCTTGGAGACGAACGTCACCCGCTCCCCCTGCGCGTGGAGGCGGCAGGCGAGCCCGATGATCCGGTTGTCCGCCGTGTCGGCCTGCAGGCCGCCGTTCTCGGTGGAGGGCGAGGCGAGGACGCGCAGCAGGCCGCCGTTCGGCAGGCGGACGCCCGTCGCGAGCGAGCCGCTGAGGCGGAGGGCGTCGATGCGGCGGACCGCCTGGCGGGCGTTCTGGCCGAGCTCGGAGCTCTGCGTTTTGAAGGTGTCGAGTTCCTCCAGCACGGCCATCGGCAGGACGACGTTGTTGTCGTCGAACGATTCGAGCGCGTTGGCGGTGTGCAGGATGACGTTGGTGTCCAGCACGAACGTCTTGGATGCGGCCTTCTTTTTCGTACTCTTTTTCATGTCTGTGGACCCGTGCCGGAACGCCGTCAATGGTAGCGCCGCTCGACCCGCGGGCCGATCGCGCAGAGGATGTCGTACGCGTGGGTCCCCTTCAGGGCTGCCCAGTCCTCGACGCGGACCGCCTGCGGCCCTTCGCCGCCGAGGCAGGTCGCCTCGTCGCCGACAGCCGCGTCGGGGACCGCCTCCAGCGAGACCGTGGTGTAGTCCATGGAGAGGCGTCCGAGGATCGGACAGGGCGCGCCGCGGATCAGGACATGCCCGCGGTTGGAGAGCGCCAGGGGGAGGCCGTCTGCGTATCCCGCCGCGAGGGTGCCGACCCGCGTGCGCCGCGGGAGGCGGCAGGTGAGGCCGTAGCCGATGGCGGCCCCCGCGGGAAGGGTGCGGACGGCCGCAAGGCGGGTTTTGAGGGCGAGGACGGGCTCCAGGCCGAGCGCCCGCCGTCCTTCGCTGGTGAACGCGCCGTACAGGTTGATCCCGGTGCGCACCAGGTTGAACGGCTCGCGGCACGTTTCGGGAAAGCTGGCGATGGCGTCGCTGTTGGCGATGTGCCGCTTCTCGAAGCGGATACCCGCCGCCGCCAGCGTGTCGAGGAGGGTGGTGAAGGCGCCGATCTGCGCGCGCGTATACTCGCCTTCGGCCGGACAGGCGGCGGGAAAGTGGGAATAGATCCCCTCGGGGAGGAGTCCGGGGAGCGAGCAGACGGTCCGGATGACCGCCGCCGCGCCGTCGCCGAGCAGCCCCAGCCGTCCCATGCCGGTATCGATCTTGAAGTGCACGGGGACAGTCCGGCCCTGGCGAACCGCCTCGCGGCTGATGGCGCGGGCGCTTTCGGGGTCGGCCACCGGGAGGGTTGCCCCGGCGGCGACCAGTCCGGGAATCTCCCCGGGCAGCACGCTGCCGAGGATCTGCACGGGGAGTCCGAGGTCGAGCAGCTCGGGAACCTCGCGCGGTTCGGCGACGCCGAACCCCGCGATCCCTTCGCGGGCGAGGGCCTCGGCGATCGGACGGACGCCGAGGCCGTAGGCGTTGGCCTTGAGGACGGCCAGCATGCGGCACGGCGCAACCGCGGCCGCGATGCGGCGGCAGTTGCGGCACAGGGAATCGAGGGAGATGTCGAGCCAGACGCGGCGGGGGGCGGTGAACGGGGGCGGCGGCGGATTCGTCTTCGGTTTCATGGGTGGGTTGGGGCAATCGGATGGAAAAACCATGGTCCAATGATGGGGGAGGCGCCCCGTCCCGTCAATGATTTCCTGGCCATTGTTTCTTTGCGCCGCAATCTGGTTTCTGCTAATGTAAAACCCTTCGCACGCGCTTCGAATCGCGTGGAGCGGTCATCGGGACGGACGGAGCTATGCAGGTACTCAAAGCGATTTTCGGCACCAAGAACCAGCGCGACATCAAACGGATGCGGCCGCTGGTGGAACGGATCAACGAGCTGGAGCGGCAATACCAGGCGCTGCCGGAGGAGGCGTTGCGCGGCAAGACCGGGGAGTTCCGCGCACGCGTGCAGCAGGGAGAGTCGCTCGACGCGCTGCTGTGCGAGGCCTTCGCCGTGGTGAAGAACGCCTGCCGCCGCCTCTGCGGCACAAAGCATATGGTCAACGGGCGCGAGCTGGTCTGGGACATGGTTCCCTTCGATGTACAGCTGCTGGGCGGCATAGCTTTGCACCAGGGCAACATCGCTGAGATGGCTACTGGTGAGGGCAAGACCCTGGTGGCGACCATGCCCTTGTATTTGAACGCTCTATCCGGGCGGAATGTGCAGCTGGTGACGGTCAACGACTACCTGGCCCGGCGTGACTCCGAGTGGATGGGACATGTGTTGAAGTGGCTGGGACTAACCGTCGGCTGCATCCAGAATAATATGTCTCCCCAGCAGCGCCGGGAACAGTATGCCTGCGATATCACCTATGGTACCAACAGCGAATTCGGATTTGACTATTTGCGTGATATGGG
>CAYVKQ010000227.1:0-5538 GCA_964451945.1 uncultured Lentisphaerales bacterium | reverse complement strand
TCGGCAACTACCATGCCCTTGCCGTCCGCGCCGACGGCACGGTGACGGCCTGGGGCTACAACGATCAAGGCCAATGCAATGTGCCGGCGGGGCTGACCGGCGTCGTCGCAGTTGCCGGCGGCTATTACCATTCGCTGGCGCTGACGGCCGATGGACAGGTGACGGCCTGGGGCTACAACGGGTCCGGGCAGTGCACGGTTCCCGGCGGGCTCTCGAATGTGGTGGCCATTGCCGCCGGCGAGTACCATTCGGTGGCGCTGACGGTCGACGGGCGCGTCTTCGCCTGGGGCGCGAATGGCGAAGGCCAGTGCAACCTGCCGCCGGGTCTGCCGCCCGTCGCCGCGATCGCGGCCGCTGGCGACCACACGCTGCTACGCTACGGAATCCCGACGCCGGCAACCTTCACGCCGCCCTCCGGCATGCTGGTGCCGGGCAGTGGCTATCCGTTCCCGGTCCGCCTGCACGGCGCGACGCTGGGCGGAGCCATCCGCTACACGATCGATGGATCGGCACCGACGGCGGGCTCGCCCGTCTATTCGCATCGCATGCCAATCATGCTGGGCGACGCAACCACGGTGCGGGCGGCGCTTTTCGTCGCCGGCGCGCAGGTCGGCGGCGTCGCCGCGGCCTTCTTCCCGCTGCTGCCCGGCGGTGTGGTCTTCAACACGGTCACCGTCGATGCGACGCCCCCGGGAGCGGGACTCGCGACCGGCGGAGGAGTGGTCCGAAAGTATGGCGCCACGACGGTGACGGCGACCGTCACCGATACCGAGAAATACGCCTTTGCCCGCTGGCTGCGCAACGGCGCCGCGGTTTCGACGCTTCCCGTCTACACGTTCACGGTGACGGAAAACTGTCTGATGACCGCTGTCTTCGAACTGCGCACGTTCCAGGTGACGGCGGCGGTCACGCCGTCGGGGCTCGGCTGGATCAGCGGCACGGGATGGTGGAGCTACGGGGTCAGCAACACCCTCACCGCCTATCCGTACAGTGGTTGCGAGTTTCTCGGTTGGGAGGATGCGGCGACCGGCGCGCCCTTGGGCACAGCCCCCGTCTACTCGACCGCCGTCACCAACGCGCTTGCGTTGGTGGCGCTCTTCAAGGAGCTGGTTTCCAGCCACACCGCGACGACGGGCGTCGAGCCGGACGGGCTCGCCGCGATCGGCGGCGCGGGAGTCTACGCCAACGGCGCGCTGGCGACGTTCACCGCGCCGCCGGCGGTCACGAACGGCGAAACGCGCTACGTCTTCAACCACTTCACACGCAACGGCAGCTGGGCGACATCGGCCAATCCATGGAACTGGTGGATGAGCCGCACCGATCCGGAGACGGTGGCTGTCGTCGCGGTCTACACGCCGCAGCCGCTGGCCCCCAAGGTCCGCCTGGTCAGCAGCAACCTGACCACCCCCGTGCCGATCACCGACAACATGCAGGTCTCGGTGGTGTTCGACCGTCCGATGAACCCGGCGGTCGCGCCGTCGGTGGTCGTGTCGAACCTCGCGGGAGGGGTGGCGAAGATCCTTCCCGGCAGCGGCACCTGGTCGGGCTGGTATGTCAACGGCGACACCTACCGCTGTCCGCCCGTCGCCTTCGGGCGCGGCGAGGACGGCGCGTACGCGTTGCGCGTGGCGGACGCTCAGGACACCTTCGGCGGCATCCTGGCGCCGACCAACGCCTGGACCTTCACGGTGGACGCCACGCCGCCGCCGCCGCCGAACCTGCGGCTCACGGCGTCCAACGACACGTGGTTCACGGTGGCGTGGGCCGACTACGCGCCGCCGGCCGATCTCAACGGGTTCCGCATCTACGTCGGCACGTCGGCCTTCAGCAATCTCAACAGCCTTGCGCCGGTTGCCTATTACTGGAACGGCGCGCGGCAATACACCCGTTACAACATCGAGCTGGACACCCCGTACTGGGTGGCCGTGGGGCCGCTCGATCAGGCGGGCAACATGGAGCCGCTCGCCGAGCCGCTGCAGGTAATGATTCCGCGCGCCGTGCCGCCGCCGGTGGCGCTCGCGGTGACGGCGACCGGCGCCGATACCGCGCGCCTGGACTGGAGCGGCTATCCCGGCGACTCGTTCGGTTTCGCGGGGTTCCGCGTCTACCAGGCGACCGAGCCGTTCGACAGCGTCACCAATCGGACGCCTTTCGCCGCGCTGGGCAAAACGGTGCGGGTTCACGACGTAGGCGGTCTCGACCGCACCCGCACCAACTGGTTCGCGGTGGTCGGGTACAACACCCGCGACGAGATCATCCCCGACGTGGTCTCCCAGCCTTGGCGCGATCCCTACCAGGGTGTAATCACAGCGGACACCACGGTCGGCGCCGCCGGCACCGTAACCGAGATTCTGGGCATGCTGACGGTGCGCGAGGGCGCCGCGCTGACCGTTCCCGCCGGTGCGACGCTGGCCTTCCGTCCCGGCGCCGGAATCGCGGTCGAGCACGGCGCGCTGGTCGCCGACGGGACGGCGCTGCGGCCGATCCGCTTCACCGGCACAAACGACGTCGGCGCCGCGCTGCAGGCGGGCGCGTGGGGCGGAGTGTGGCTCGGAGCGCAGGCGGGGGCTTCCGTGCTCCGCCATGTCTGGATCGAATACGGCAGCGGCCTGACCGTCGACGGGTGCGCGCCCACGGTCGACGCCTGTTCCGCCCTCTACAACTCGCCGGCGGCGTTCCTGACGAAGGCGGGCGGGTCGCTGCAGACGGCCGACGCGTTGCTGCTGTACAATGCCGCGGGACTTCTGGCCGAACCGGGGGCGGTGGTGGCTGTCGGGCGTTCCATCATCCGCAACAACCAGACGAACGCGTGTGCGCTTGCCGGTGCCGCGATTACCGCCTCGAATGTGTGGTGGGGCGCGACCAACCAAGCGGCGATTGTCTCGAATCTCGTCGGGCAGGTGGCCTTCGCGCCCGCGCTCGCCGACGAGCCGCTGCTGACCCCGGCCGCCGACGCCGCCGACGGCAACCGCAATGTCGGCGTGCCGCAGGTGACGCTGGCCCTGGCCGCCCGTGTCGCCGACGCCATGCAGATCAGCGAGGACTCGAGTTTCGCCGGCGCCTTCTTCGACGCCTATGAATCGCCGCACACCGTCGCCCTCTCGGCGGGCGGCGGCGTGAAGACGCTCTACATCCGCTTTCGCAACAGCGCCGGCCAGCTCAGCTCGACCGTCGTGTTGCCGGTCACCTACATCACCGACGGCCCGCGCATCACGGCGGCGAACATCCAGGAGGGGAGCGTGTTGAAACGCCCGTTCCGTGTGACGGCGTCGGCGGCGTCGGGTCTCGGGGTCAGCCAGTTGCGCCTGTTCTCCGACGATGTGCCGGTGGTGGCGACCAACGACAGTGCAATGCTGTCGGCATGGTGGGACATCCGCGGTCTGGCGGACGGCACGCACCGCGTCCGCATCGAGGCCGAGGACAGCCGCGGCCGCCTCGGCACCTCCGCGTTCAACGTGCGCGTGGCGATCGACCCACCGCCCAACCCGGTGCTGAGCACGCCGCCGGACGGGTTGCTGACCGTCGAGGCGACGGTGGGCGCCAGCGGCACGGCCGAGCCGTTCCTGCCGGTGACCGTGCGGCGCAACGCGGCACCCGTGGCGACCGTCACGGCTTCGGCTTCGGGAGCGTTCGCCGCCGTCGTGCCGTTGGTCGAAGGCGAGAACAAGATCGGCGCCGCAGTCGCCGACGCGTTCGGCACCGGGCGCTCAAACGAACGGAAGGTCGTGCGCGATTCGGGGGCGCCGGCCGCCCCGACTCTGCAGAGCAACGGCTACAAGCAGGGGACCGGGCTGCAGCTCGCCTGGCTCCATCCCCCAAGCGGCGAAGTGCCCCACGAGTACCGTGTGCTCTACGGTCCCACACCCTTCGCCGACGCCAACGCCGCCTCCAATGCGACCGCGTGGACGCGCGACACGCTTCTGGCGGTGATGCCATCGCCGGACGGCCGCTGGTACTTCGCCGTCGAGGGGCGTGACTTGGCGGACAACCGTTCGCCGCTCTCGAATGTGCTGACCAATGACTACGACGCCACGCCGCCGGCGTTCACCATCGCCTTTGACAAGCCGTCGCCGTCGGGAGCCGGGCCGCTGACGGCCACCATCGAGTCGAGCGAGACCCTTTCGGGGCTGCCGACCGTGATCGTGAACACACCGGCCGGCACGGGGCCGACGATGCTGAGCGTCGCCGAGACGGCACCCAGCCGGTACACCTGTGTCTACAATGTGCAGGCGGCCGCCGGGTCCGGGACGCTGGGCTACCAGGTCAGCGGCACCGACCTTGCGGGCAACAAGACCACGGCCGCCACGCCGGCCGGCGCCGTCCTGGTGATCGACACCCGCGGGCCCGGCGCGACGCTGTCGGCGACGCCGGCCGGGTTGATCCAGGTGACGAACACACTGCCGATGCAGGTGCAACTGCTGCTGGACGAGACGCCGGGCGCCGCGCCGGTTCTCCGTTTTGCGCCGCCCGAAAGCGCGATCATCCCTGTCCCGCTCACCGGGTCCGGGACAAACTGGCTCGGCACGGTCGACCTGCTCCCCTCGATGGGAAGCGGCATGGCCACCTTCCTCTATTCGGCGGCCGATCCGCTCGGCAACATCGGCACGCAGCTCGGCGGCGTCACGCAGGTCGAGCTTTACAATACGGTGCTTCCCGAGCCGCCGCCGCCGGTGACCAAATTGATTGCGTCGACCGCTATGCCCACCGGCATTGTCCAGCTCGCCTGGCTGCCGGTTGCCGAGGCCGAGGCCTATGCGCTGTGGCGCCAGCGGGGCTATACGGGCACCGCTCCCGATGAACTCATCGCCGATGGGCTCACCGGTTCCGGATATTTCGACCTGCCGCCCGAAGACGATTTCTACCGCTACACGGTGACCGCGTCGCGCCGCGGCGCCGACGCCCAGCCAAGTCCGGTTGCACTGGGGCTTTCGGACCGCACGCCGCCGCCCGCGCCGACGAATGTCACGGCGACGCTGGCCAGTACCGGTGTCCGCGTGGCCTGGGAGTATGCTGTGTCCGGCGAACAGGCGGCGAAGTTCCGCGTCTGGCGCAATGGCGTCGTCCTGCGCGGCAACGTCGGCCCCGCCGTCCGCGAAATCGTCGACAATCCCGCGAAGGGCGACTGGACCTATGGCGTCTCGGCGCTCGATCTGAGCGGCAACGAGGTCTTCGCCTTGTCCAACGCAACGATCAACATGGCGCTTCCGGCG
This sequence comes from uncultured Lentisphaerales bacterium, assembly GCA_964451945.1. Lineage (GTDB taxonomy): Bacteria > Verrucomicrobiota > Kiritimatiellia > RFP12 > JAAYNR01 > JAAYNR01. The sequence goes on along the minus strand of CAYVKQ010000227.1, from coordinate 328 downwards.
CCGCAGCGGGCCGATGTCACGGTCGGCGCGGATGGCGCGCCGGTGTTGACATGGCAGACACGCGTCGAACATGTCGGGGTCAACCTCTACCGCAACGGTGTCAAGTTGAACGCGGCGCCGCTGGCGGGCGGCAGTTTCACCGACACGCAACGGACCGGCTCGACCCGCACGCTGTACGAAGTGCGCGGGGTCGATGCCGCGGGCCAGGAGAGCGCGTCGCGCCTCCTGCCGGTGCTGCACGTCTCCATGGGGCTTGCCCTCAACCCGGCGGCGGGCCGGCAGGCGATGACCCGTTCCGCACCACCTTGCGCAAACAGGGCGCGGGCAA
>CAYVKQ010000226.1:0-5538 GCA_964451945.1 uncultured Lentisphaerales bacterium | reverse complement strand
GCTGCTGGCCGACAAGATGGCGACGGTCGCCGAGTTCTTCAGCTTCGGCACCAACGACCTGACGCAGATGACCTTCGGCTTCAGCCGCGACGACACCGGCGCCTTCATGAACGACTACCTGGAGAAGCGGATCATCGACGCCGACCCCTTCCAGACGATCGACCAGGACGGCGTGGGGATGCTGATCGAGCTGGCGGCGCAGCGCGGCCGCAAGACCCGCCCGAACATCAAGCTCGGCATCTGCGGCGAACAGGGCGGCGACCCCGAATCGGTCGCCTTCTGCTTCCGCCAGGGGCTGACCTACGTGAGCTGCTCGCCCTTCCGCGTGCCGATCGCCCGCGTCGCCGCCGCGCATGCCGCCATCCGGCAGGCGAAACAGGCGTAAAGGAGCGACATGCAAAGTTATGCGTTCGAGGCCCTGATGCTGATCTGCTTCGGGCTGAGCTGGCCGGCGAACATCCACAAGTCGCTGCGCACCCGCTTCGTCCGCGGTAAAAGCCCGCTGTTCATGGCGCTGGTCAGCATCGGCTACGCCAGCGGCGTGCTGCACAAAATCCTCAACCCGCCCGCAGCCGACGCCTCGCGGCTCGCCCACTACGTCATCATCCTCTACGCCCTGAACTTCGCGATGGTGACCTTCGACCTCTTCCTCTACTACCGCTTCCGCCACAATCCGGAACGGGCAAAGTGATCGGTGATCACTGTTCACCGCTCCGGGTCGGGAAGACCCGCAGGACGCCGGCGGCGGGGTCGCGGTGGATGGCGACGCCGCAGCGGTAGACGCCGCGCAGCGTCGCGGGCGTCAGCACCGCCTCGGGCGCGCCGTCGGCGGCGATCCGTCCCTCCTGCAGCAGCACCAGCCGCGGGAAGTACTCGGCGGCGAGGTTGAGGTCGTGCCCGATCATCAGGATCGTCATCCCCTGCTCGCGGTTGAGCCGCTCGATCAGCAGCAGGATGTCGAGCCGGTGGTTCATGTCGAGATGCGACGTCGGCTCGTCCAGCAGCACGATCCGCGGCCGCGCGGCGAGGGCCATGGCGATCGCCACGCGCTGCCGCTCGCCGCCGCTCATCTCCTGAAAGACCCGCCCCTTCAGGTGGCCCGTGTCGGTGAGGGTCATCGCCTCGGCGAACCAGTGGCGGTCTTCGCGCGACGGCGCCGTCCAGCGGCCCAGCGCCGCGGTGCGGCCCATCATGACCAGCTCGCCGGCCGTGAACGGCATGGCGGTTTCGAGTTCCTGTGGCACGGTGGCGACCAGGCGGGCCCGTTCGGCGGCGGCGATCCGGCGCACGGGACGTCCGTACAGCGCGACGCCCCCCGCGCGCGGGTGCAGCAGTCCGGTGATGACGCGGAAGAGCGTCGATTTGCCGGCACCGTTCGGCCCCAGGATCGCGACCCGCTCGCCGCAGGCGACAGCGAGCGAGAGGTCGCGGATAACCGGTTCGCCGTGGTAGCCGGCGGTAACGCCGTTCAGTGCGATCGCGGAAGTTGGAAGCGGTGTGGTCATCCCTGCGGGTCAGGCGACCCAGCCCTCCCGCCGGCGCCGGAGCAGGACCAGGAAGAAGGGGCCGCCGGTCAGCGCCGTGATCACCCCGACCGGAATCTCTCGGCCGGTGACCAGCGACCGGGCGAGCGCGTCGCACACCACCAGGAACGCGCCGCCCGCCACCGCCGCCGCCGGAATCAGCCGGCGGTGGTCGGGTCCGGTCACCTGGCGCACGGCATGGGGGACGATCAAGCCGACAAAGCCGATCAGCCCCGCCAGCGCGACGGCGGCCGCGGCGGCCAGCGTGGCGGCGGCCAGGGCGCAGCCGACGGCGAGGCGGGTGCGCACGCCGACGTTGTGGGCCATCTCGCGGCCCAGCGTCAGCGCGTTCAGATCGCGGGCGAGCGCCAGCGCCGCCGCCAGCGCCACGCCGCCGCACACGGCGCAGCCGGCGAGGACGCGCGTGTCGCCGGCCTGCAGGTTGCCGAGCATCCACCACAGGATCCCGTGCAGCCGCTCGTTGCGGGCGAACGAGAGGATCACCATCAGCACGCTCGAGAGCATGGAGCTGACCACGACGCCGCTGAGAATGAGCCCGTGCACCGAGGTTCCGCCATTGCGGGAGGCAAGCCCGAAGACGGCCGCCAGGGTGATGACCGCCGCGGCAAAGGCGGCGAGCGGCAGCGCCAGCGCCGCGTTCCCGGACAGCCCGGTGGCGATGGCCAGCGTCGCGCCCACGGCGCCGCCGCTGCTGACCCCCAGCACATAGGGGTCGGCCAGCGGGTTGCGCAGCACCGCCTGCAGGATTGCGCCGGCGCAGGAGAGCGCCGCGCCGACCACGAATCCGGCGGCGACGCGGGAGAGGCGGAGGTGCAGCAGTGCCCGCTCCAGCGCCGTGTCGGTCCGCGGCCATCCCACCCCCTCCTGTCCGACCATCACCGCGCACACGGGCGCCAGCAGGCAGAGGGCCCACACGATCCCCATCAGGCGGCTTTTCCTCATCGCGGCGACACATCCCTTTCGGCGGCGACGCCCGGAATCCCGGCCGCCGCAAATGTCCAAACGGTAGCACGCCCGCCGCGCCGCGTCAACGACCGCGCGCGCAGCGGCGGGACTACCGCCGACACGCGACCGTCGTTGCGTCAGCTAGGGCGCGGGCGTTTCCGGCTTCGTGATCGGGTAGACCAGATCGTTGCGCTGATGAAACCGCCGTTTCTTCCCCTCCTCGGCATCCCCGCCGTCGTCGGCCAGGTTCTCGCCGACGGCGAAGACGACACCCTTGTCACGCGCGTAGCGAAAGGGCCGGCCGTCATACGGATCCCGCGGCACGGCGTCGAGGTAGCCAGGGACAAGCGCCTGCAGATCATCGGGGAACCGCCCCCGATCCCTGCGATACCGATGCAAGGCGACGATCAGGCGCGTGGCAGCCAAGTTTGTTTCATCGAGACTCTTCATGTCGAAAAGGTTTTCAAGCTGAAGAAACTGGAGACCGAAGTCGATTCCGATCGCATTGCGTGCCCAGATCCTGGGGGATTCCCTCCCCCCGAGGCCCAACAGCGCGTCGGCATCGATGCGCTCAATCTCGGCATAGCAGCGCGGAGTGTTCGCGATCATCTGTCGCGCGAGTTCGCCGATCACCCGTTTGGTCGCACCTGGAGCAAAACTGTACCGCGACCTCTCCAGCAGTCTCCATCCGAGCATCTGAGCGCCGTACCTTGACCAGTCAAGACCTTCGATGCTGAGCGCGGTGGACCGCGTCTGATCAATCACCGCGCAATGATACGCATACTCTCCTTTGATTGTGCGGATGAGACCGTCATCGAACGGACCGATCCGCGACAATGCCTCGGCCAGTCTTTCCAGGTCCCCACCCGTCACCATCGCGTCGCCGGCGAGTTCCTGGGCGCGTGTGAAACCGATTTGCAGGGCGGCCATTCCCCAAGCATGTGCAAGAAACAACTCCGCATTCCGTTGCAGCAGCGAACCGAACCCCAGGAGCGTGACACACATGTCCACCGCTTCGGCGGCCTTCCCGGCCCTTTGGTTTTCGCGCGACTGAAGCGCAAGCATCCTTGCCATGTCGAACCATTGCAGCGCACGCAAATCGAGGTCCTCGGGGCGGCTCCAACGGGGAAACTGACAGGCACCGCACGCGAGACCCTGACGGATCAGCTCAATGGTCTCCTCATTGCGCGCAAAAATCTCGCGCAACTGCTCCGCCGCGATGGTCTCGCGGCGCATGTAGGCACTCTTGAACGCCTCGTCCCCCCATGGCCAGTAGAGCGCCTCCATCGCCTCGGCAAAATAGGCGTAGGCGTTTTCTGCCGCAGGAAGCTCGCTTCGCGCAATGCTCAGATCCGGCGCCGCGACAGGCGGAATATCATGCCTGGGCAAGATCCGGAACGCCGCGGCAAGAACAAACACCATGACAACTGCCAGGACGAAGCGATGAGTCGTCATTCGGTTCGCTCTCCCTGCTTCGGCTGCAGAACGCTCTCCGGTTTCTTGCCGGTCCGCCGTTCATAGTCGGGCCGGCAGGCGAGCGCCTGGTCGACGGTTAAATAAACCACCTTGCCGTCGCGCCAGATGGGGACGAGGTTGTGGGTCGCGCGATACCCTTCGATCGCCTTCCACGTCGCCTCTTCCATCGCCTGGACGACGAGGCGCGTCTCCTCGGACAACTCCGGTTTCTTCATACGTGCAGCCCTCCCCCCATGCGACCGAACCGCTTTTCGTCATAAACGCGCACATCCCCGTTCTTCTCGTACACCAGCACCGGGGTCGGCCCCGAATTGTCGAACACACGGATCTTGTCCATGATGACGGCATAGTCAGCGATGTTCTTCAGCGACCGTTCATAGCGGCGGCGCACATCCTGGTCCGGAACGTGGTGGCCCCCAGCCAGAACCCGCTGCCGGATGCGCGGAATCAGCAGGTCGCACCCCTCCGTCCACAGGTAATAGAGGTGCAGCGCGAATCCCGCTTCCCGCAACGCCTGCAACTGGGCGAGGTACCCCCGCCCCGAAAGGGTGGTCTCAAAACCGAAATCCCTCCCTTCCGCCGTGAGTTCCGCGATGCGTTCCAACACGAGCCGTCCCGATTTCACGGCCGCCAGTGTCGGATCGAACGGCGAGATGCCCCCGGCGATCAGATCGGGGTTCACAAACGCGATACAGGCCGCGTAATGCGGTAAAAAATGAAGGGCGAAAGTCGATTTTCCGGAACCGTTGGCGCCCGCCACGATGTGGCAGACCGGCCGCCGGGTTCGGAACGCGGCGGACGACGCCTCGTGGATGCTGGCCGGAAACACGCCGCCCGCATCGCTCTCCGGCACACCGATATCGGAGAGGACCGCGTCAATCAACGCGCGCCGATCCTCGTCCGGGAGCGCCGCAAGCACCCCAGCGCGCCGGAAGCCGCCATGGAACCTCTCTGTCAAGCACCTCTCCCTGTTTGCATACCCGTTGGCGATACCGTAACGCGACCGGGAAAACCGGTCAACCGTTTTCGGCACGGCACGCGGCGGCCTATGTCGACCCTGCGCGGCCCCATAGGTCCCGTGCTACCCTTTGCCGCCGCTACCGCGCCGCCGCCGGGCGGCGGTCGCGGCCGGTGAGGTTGTGGTAGCGGGCCAAAACGTCGAGGTAGGTCATCTGGTCGTTGATCAGCGTCACGCGGGCGTCTTCGACGCTGTTCTGGCTGCGGATGTACTCGACGATGTCGATCTCGCCGTTTTCCCAACGGTCCTGGTAGATGCGCATCCGCGTCTCCATCAGCCCCATGCGGGCGTGGTCGATCTCCACCTGGCGCTGCAGCTCGTCGAGGCGCCGCGCCAGGTCGATCACGGTCCGATGCAGCCGGATCTCCTCCTGGCGCAGGGCGAGGCGGGCGTCCTCCAGCTCGTTGCGCTTGATCGCCAGGCGCGAGCGCTCGGCGCGGGTCCCGACCGGCCATTCGGCGCGCAGCGTGATCCGCTTCTCGGTCGGCGCATCGGCACCGTCGTCCTCCGATCCCGCGACTTCGCCCAAGAGGGTCACGGTCGGCCCGACATCTT
>CAYVKQ010000225.1:0-5543 GCA_964451945.1 uncultured Lentisphaerales bacterium | reverse complement strand
GGACTGCGTGAAGCTTGCGCGCGTTCATCTGCCTTCGAATCTCGTTTCCATCGGCGGCAGTGCGTTCAAGGGCTGTGCGCTCCTTTCCGAAATCGACCCGTTGTTCCCGGCTGGTTGCACCGCCATCGGCGGATCGGCTTTCCAGCAGTGCACACTCTTGCCGAATTTCACCCTTGCCGACGGCATGACGACGATCGAGGGGTCCACGTTCCAGTACTGCACGACCTTCACCGACGTGACGATTCCCGATTCCGTCACCGCCATCCGGAGCTTTGCCTTCGACAACTGCTGGTCGCTGACCAATTTCCAGCCGCGCTTCCTGCCGCCGCAGGTGAATGAGTGCGGCGGGATATTTCAAGGCACGCCGATCAAGGGGCGTCTCGTCATCGACCATCCCTCGATCACCACGATTGTCGGCGACATGTTCCGGTACATGCGGGGGCTCACCGAGGCGGATTTGAGCGCCTCGTCGATCGTCTCGATCTCGGGGTCCACGGCTTTCTACAGCTGTTCCTCGCTCAGGAAAGTGACCTTCCCGCCGTGCTTCACGTCGTTTCCGACCACTACGAACGCACGGGATTTCCACGGCTGCCCGATTCGGGAGGTCGTGTTTCTCGGTGCGCCGCCGGCGCTCGTGGACAGTCCTTTCGATTCGGCCTATTACATCATCCGCGTGCCGCGGGGCGGCACGTTCGCCCAGGAGTGGCAGAGCTACTTTGCCGCCCATCCCGACTGGCTGTCGTATCTGACGCCCGCGGAGCAGGAGACGTTCCGCACGCGGTACCCGGACGAGGCGCATCCGGCGCGGCAGTGGTTGAACCTTGGCGGCAAGACAGGCATGCGCTACCTCAAATTCTTCGGCGACACCGGACTGGTGATGGTGCTGCGGTGATGCCGCCCCCCTGGAATCCCGGGTTTGCCTCGCGCGCATGGATTCCGTGAGCCGCGGAAGATGCATACCCCCGCTCCGGAGCGGGGGGGGCACCGAGCCGCACCTGTGCGCGGGCAGGTTCGCAACGCTGCGCTCACCGACGGGTCGATGGGACGCCCCCGCGGCGCGTTCGGGGTTCCGCAGGCGCGGCGGCTGGAAGCGATCCGGCGCGCGGCGGAGCGGTACGGGATCGAGGATCACGGGGGGTGAGCCGATGGTGCTTCATCCAGCGCAGGCAGGGGGAGGCGTGCGAAAACCCGATCGCCTCGGCGATCGCCTTCTTCCGTTCCCCGGCGGCCAGCAGCGCGCGCGCCTTGCGCAGGCGGCAGGCGTCGACACAGGCATGGTAGCTCTGTCCCGTGACGGTGCGGAAGAGGCGGCAGAAATGGTATTTGCTGTAGCCGGCGAGCCGGGCGGCCTCGGCCAGCGGGACGTGGCGACCGTCGTGCGCGGCCACGTGGCGCTGGATCGCCCGGATCACCGTCTCGGCGGCGGCGCCGTCCTGCGCGGGCGGGGCATCGGTGCAGTCCGCCGCGGCGATCTGGGACAGCACCGCCGCCAGTGCCGCGACGAGGCGGGCGCGCGCGACAGGCGCCGGCAGACGCGGCGCGGCGGCGAGTTCGCTCCAGGTGGTGGTCAACAGCGCCCCCGCGGCCGTTCCGGTCAGGGTCAGCGCGGGGGTGAAGCGCTCGCTCAGCCGCCCTTCGCGGACCTCGCGCAGACGCGCGAAGACCTCGTCGCCGAAGAGGAAGAGCCACAGGTGGCGCAGGTCCGGCGCGTCGGGCGGGTAGTGGCTGTCGTGCGGTTCGTAGGTGTCAAAAAAGAAAACCGTACCCGGGGGGCAGGGAAAGATCCGGTTGCCGAATCCGTAGTGTCCGTGTCCGCCGAGGCTCACCAGCACTTCGCGGGCGAGGTGGCGGTCCTCGTGCTGCCGCATCCAGGCGCGGCGCGGCGGGAGCGAGACCGGGGCGACCTCCGGCGCGAACAGCGAACTGACGATCCGCCACGCCTGCGGCGCCAGAAGCATCTGCTGCGTTTCACCAGAAAAAACGTGTGTGGCCATCACCGAGGCTTCCTTTGCAAACCGCAACTTTTGTCTACTTTACGCAATTCCGGTCTATTGTCAATCCCCTCCGTCCATGGTCAAATAACAGGGCATGGGCACCCGTGCCGCCGGACTGCGCGGCGGCGTGCCGTGGAAAGGGGAGCGCAAGCATGAGCACAATCGACGCGCTGTTTGACGTCAACGGCATCGCCGGCAGGCCCTCCCAGGGCGAAACGGACTATCCCTCCGTGCGCGACCGACTGGCCGAGATGGACCGGCTGGGGGTGAGCCGCACGCTGCTCTGGAACAGCGATGCGGTCCAGCTACACGCGCTCGCCAGCAACCGCGCGCTGATCGAGGAGATCGCGCGGACGCCGGGGGCCGGCGGCCGGATCTTTCCCGCGCTCACCCTGTCGAGCCTGACGCTCTATGAGGACGGGGGGATGGAGACGCTCCTCCGGCAGTTCGACGCGATTCCCTGCCGGGCGCTCCGGTTCACCAACGCGTCGGGACGCGCCTCGCTGATGCAGTGCGCGCCAGTGGTCCGCCGCCTGCAGGCGCGCAAGCCGTTCATCATCCTGCGGCACGATCAGGCGACGGTGCCGGACATTCTCGAATTCGCCGCGGCCTTTCCCGGGGTGCCGCTGATCCTGACCGAGGCGATGTGGCCGCAGCACGTGATTCTCTACGACCTCATGCGGCGCCGCTCCAACATCCTGTGCGACCTCTCGTGGATGCACACTTTCGCCACGATCGAGCTGATGGCCGGGCACTTCGGCGCCGACCGGCTGGTTCTCGGCCTGGGCAGCAAATCGCACAACGGCGCGGCGATCGCGGCGCTGGCCCGGGCCGAGGTGACCGCGGCGCAGCGGCGGCAGATCGCTCATGGCACGCTCGACCGCCTGACCGGCCTGGGCAAGACGCCAGCGGTGGCGTGCCGCTGGACGGCCAACACCCTGTGGCCGCGGTTTCTGGCGGGCGGGCCGCTGGAGGTCGACGTGGTCGACGCGCACGCCCATCTGGGCCCCTCCGCCGGCTACGTGATGAAGGATCAGGAGGAGCGCGCGCAGCTCCGTTCGGCGCTGCGGGCGATGGACCGCGTCGGTGTCCGCACCTGTGTGTTTTCCGGCATGCAGGCGCTGTCGGGGGATCCGGTCGGGGGAAACGCGCTCCTGGAGAGGCTGCTGCAGCCGCAGACGGAACGCACCGCGGGCTATTTCGCGTTCAACCCGCACTATGCCGGCGATCTGGAGCCGCTGCTGGAGGCCGCGTTCGCCGGCCCCGTCTTCGTGGGGTTCAAGACCTTGTGCGACTACTGGGGAGTGCCGATCACCGACAAGCGCTTCACGCCGATGTGGCAGTTCGCCAGCCGCCGCCGGCTGCCGGTGCTGTCGCACACGTGGAACGGCCCCTTCGATACGCCGGCCCTGTTCCGCGATCTGGCGCGGCGCTATTCGGACGTCCCCTTTTTGCTGGGGCACAGCGGCGGCGGCACCAGCGGCAGGCTCGAGGCGGAGACGCTGGCGCAGGAGTGTCCGAACGTCTTTCTGGAATGGTGCGGCAGTTTCTGCACGCCCCGCGCATGGGACGAGACGCTGCGGCTGGTGGGGGCGGGCCGCGTCGTGTTCGGCACCGACGCCATGGCGCACGCCTTCGACTGGGAGATGGGGCGGCTGCTGTCGCTCGACGCGCCGGACGAGGTGCTGGTCCCGATCCTGGGCGCCAACATGCGCGCCATCCTGGCCCGCCGGCGCAGCGCCCCGCGTGCAACGCGGAGTAAACGGATTCGTGTGCAACCCGGGAACAAGAGGAGCAAGGCATGAGCCAGAACAAGAAACCGTACATCAAATACTCGACCGACGAACTGATGGAGGTCGTCGACGTGTTCAACGTCAGCGCGCAGGCGCAGGCGGCGATCCGTGCGGTTCTCGAGCGCGAGCAGCAGGCGCCCGATGCCGGCAACTTCTTCCGCTACTACAATCCGCGCAGCAAGACCCAGCTCTTCGAGGAGAAGGTGCGGGAGAAGGTCGGCGTGAAGCACGCGCTGGCGGTGAACTCGGGGACCAGCGCGCTGATTTCCGCCGTCGTGGCCGCGGGGATCGGACCCGGCGACGAAGTGATCGTTCCGGCCTACACCTTCTTCGCATCGGCCTCCGCGGTGGTGGTGGGCAAGGCCATCCCGGTGATCGTCGAGATCGACGAGACGCTGACGCTCGATCCGGCCGCCGTCGAAAAGGCGATCACGCCGCGCACCCGGGCGATCATGCCGGTGCACATGCTGGGGCTCCCCTCCAACATGGACGCGCTGCTGGCGATCGCCCGCAAGCACAAACTGGTCATCATCGAAGACACAGCGCAGGCATTCGGCGGCACCTATCACGGGCGCTACCTGGGGACGGTCGGCGACATCGGCTGCGTCAGCCTCGACGCCTACAAGGTCATCGGCACCGGCGAGGGCGGACTGGTGCTGACCGACAACGACTGGCTCTACACGCGGGCGCAGAGCTACCACGATACGGCCGCCTGCTGGCGCCCCGACCGCTATGCGCGCGAACGGCAGGCGGGCGAGCTGTTCTGCGGCGAGAACTACCGCATGCCGGAGCTCTGCTCCGCCGTGGGCCTGGCGCAGCTGCGCAAGCTCGACTGGATCAACGAACGGACCCGGGCCGTCTGGAAGCAGATCCGCGCCGAGACCCGGCTGCCCTCCTGCGCGCACTGGGTGGCGGCCAACGACGAGGATGGGGTATGCGGCTACACGCTGGGCATGCTGTTCGAGACGACCGAGCAGGCGGTCAAGGCGATCACGGCCAAGATCGGACTCGGCGGACTGGCCGCCGGCGACACCAAGGGCGTGCGCGACTGGCATGTCTATTGGAACTGGGAGCACATCCTGGAACAGAAGACGGCGACGGCCGAAGGGTGCCCGTTCAAGTGTCCGCACGTGGGTAGGCTGCCGGCCTACTCCGTCGACATGTGCCCCCGCACGCGCGCGATCATGCGCCGCCTCGCCACGATCGGCATCGGACCGGGGATGACGGCCGACGACGCCTCGGCCGTTGCCGCCAGGCTGACGGCCGAACTGGCCAGACTATTCTAACAGGAGCGCGCTATGACGGAAATCGATGTCCTGGCCGATCTTTTTTTCACCGATCTCGCCTGGGAACAGCGGGTCGAGCGGATCGCGGCGTGCGGCTACCGCGCCATCGAAACGTGGCAGGGCGGCGACGCCGCCGTCCTCAAACGGATGGCCGACGCCGGCAAGGGGTGCGGCGTGGCCCTCGTGAGCATTGTGATGAACGGCCCCGGCGACTCCAAAACGGCGCCGGTTATGCGCGAAAACCTCGGGCGGTTTCTCGAACAGATCGACCGCTATGCCGATCACGCGCTGGCGGCGGGGTGCTGTCAGGGGATCGTCACGACCGGCCCTTCGGCCGGCGGGCGGAGCTATCCCGAGCAGCGCCAGGCGTTGGTCGAGGCGTTGCGGGCGGCGGGGGAGCGGGCGGCGGCGAAGAGGTTCCGCCTCAACCTCGAACCGCTCAACACCGAGGTGGACCACCCCGGCTACTT
>CAYVKQ010000224.1:0-5581 GCA_964451945.1 uncultured Lentisphaerales bacterium | reverse complement strand
CGTGCAGCGCTATCTGGGCGAGATGAACCTGGAGACGGTCGGCGAGGCGGTCCGGCTGCTGCGATCGGGCGACGCCGCCGGGCTCGGCGCGCTGATGCGCCGCGTGCAGGAGCTGTTCGACGCGCACGTGGCGCCCGCCTGCCCGGCGCAGTTGACCGCCCCCGCGCTGCACCGCCTGCTGAACCACCCGCCGTTGCAGCCGCTGATTTTCGGCGGCAAGGGGGTCGGCTCGCAGGGGGACGGATCGGCCCAGCTCATCGCCCGCGACGCCGCCGCCCAGAAAGAGATCATCCGCGTCGTCGCGCGCGATCTCGGAATGAGCGGCCTCGCCCTCACGCTGGGCTCCGGCGCGCGCGTGCGCAAGGCGGTCATCCCAGCGGCCGGATTCGGCACCCGCCTCTTTCCCGCCACCAAGGCGGTGAAGAAAGAGCTGTTCCCGGTCGTCGGCGCCGACGGCCGCGCCCGTCCCGTCATCCTGGCCATCGTCGAGGAGGCACTGGCCGCCGGCATCGAAGAGGTCGCGATCCTGGTGCAGGCGCGCGACCGAGACACCTTCCGCGACCTCTTCGCCCCGCCGCCGGCCGACCACTACAACAAACTCTCGAAGGCGGACCAGGCCTACTGCGACGGCCTCGTCACCCTCGGGCACCGCATCACCATCCTGACCCAGGAGACCCAGGAGGGGTTCGGACACGCCGTCCACTGCGCCCGCGAATGGGTCGGACGAGAACCGTTCCTGCTGCTGCTGGGCGACCACCTCTACACCTCCGAGACCGGCGCCTGCTGCGCGCGCCAGGTGATCGAGACCTTCGCCCGGACCGGCCGCAGCGCCGTGGGACTGATGACCACGCCGGCGGCGGAGGTCCGTCATTACGGATGCGTCACTGGCGCCTGGCGGCCCGAGCACCCCGGCAGCGTCCTCGACATCACCGCCTTCGCCGAGAAACCGAGCGCCGAATACGCCCGCGAGCATCTGCCGGTCGCCGGCCTCGATGCCGACACCTTCCTCTCGTTCTTCGGCATCTACGTGCTGAAACCGGCCATTTTCGATTTACTCGGCGACGCCATCCGGCAGAACGCGCGCGAACGGGGCGAGTTCCAGCTCACCTCCTGCCTCGACACCCTGCGGCGCGACGACGGGTTCGTCGGCGTCGTCGTCCGCGGCCACCGTTACGACGTCGGCCTCCCCCAAGCCTATGTGGAGAGCGTCGCCGCCTTCAGCCGCACGCCGATCATCCGCGAAGCCGCCGACGCGGGCGGCGAGAAGCAGGAACCGATCAAATGAATTCAGGTATTTTTGAACAAAACCCAACCAGCACAAGAAAGGGCATCCCCATGAACACCACCCCGCCTCCCCTGCCCGCACCCGCCACCGGTATCCTGCCGCCCTCCTGGCGATCCGGCTTCACGCCCAAGCTCCTCTTCATCGGCGCGCTGGCGCTCCTCCTTCTGATTCCGCTTTTCATGGTGCGGTCCCTATTGAGCGAACGGCGGGGACGCCAGATGGAAGCGGTAGATGGCATCACCAAGGCGTGGAGCGGCGACCAGACGCTCATCGGTCCGGTGCTGGTCATCCCCTACCGCGTGCCGGTCACCGTGCGGCGCAACGAGCGGTCGGGAAACACCGTCACGCCGGTCGAGGAGACCACCTGGACCACGTCGCACGCCTGTTTCCTGCCGTCCCGCATCGAAGTCGCCGGCACGCTCCACCCGGACCGCCTCCACCGCGGCATCTACGAGGCGGTCGTCTACCGTGCCGACCTCAAGGTCTCCGGCGCGTTTGATCCCCCCGACATGAACGAGTGGAAGATCGAGCCCGAAAACATCCTCTGGGACGAGGCGGCGATTCTGCTCTCGATCAGCGATCCCCGCGGCATCACAGACGCCCTTTCGCTCCAGCTCGGCGGCGCCTCGTTGCCCATGACCCCCGGCGTCAGGCTCGCCTCCTTCGGCAGCCCGCTGCGGACGCGCGTACCTGCCGACGCCTTCGCCGGCCGCGCGCCGGTGCCCTTCGAACTCGATCTGTCGCTCAACGGTAGCGGCAACTTCCTGGTGGCGCCGGTCGGCATGCAAACGCGGATGGCGCTCGATTCCTCCTGGGCCGACCCCTGTTTCCACGGCGCGTTTCTGCCGCTCCAGCGCGAGGTGACGCCGGAAGGCTTCCGCGCCTCGTGGGAGGCATCCTACTACGGTCGCGCGTTCCCGCAATCCTGGACCGACGCAGATACAGCGGATGCGGCAACCGCGCTCACCCGCCACGCCTTCGGGGTCGTCCTGGCGACGCCGGTCGATGGCTACCGCCTGGTCGAGCGGGCGATAAAATACGGTGTGCTCTTCATCGTGCTGCTCTTTGCCGGCTTCTTCCTCTTCGAAACGCTGGCGCACCTGAACATCCATCCGCTGCAGTACCTGCTGATCGGCGCGGCAATCTGCCTGTTCTACCTGGCGCTGCTTTCGTTTTCCGAGTTGCTGCCGTTCGGCAGGGCCTATCTCGCCGCGGCGGCAGCCGCCACCGTGCTGATCGTCGGCTACAGCGCCGCGGTGCTGGGCAGCCGCCGGCGCGCCGCTTTCATCGCGCTGGAGCTGGCGCTGATCTACGGTTTTCTCTACGTCACGCTGCAACTGCAGGACTACGCACTGGTCCTGGGAACAGCGGGGCTGTTCGTCATGCTGGCAGTGGTCATGTTCGCCACGCGCCGGATCAACGCGTGCGGTGCGTCGCAATCGGGCGACGCAGATCCTGAACCCTGAATCCTGAACCCTGAACCCTGAACCCTGAACCCTAACCTCCGTCCCCCCGTATGGGTGTGCGATCGCCCTAATTCTTCAAGACCGATTGACATGTTCCCCCACAACGCCAAGATCGGACTCGCGCTCGGAAGCGGCGGCGCCCGCGGCTGGGCGCATCTCGGCGCGCTTAACTGCCTGGTGCGCCACAGGATCGCGCCGCACTGCGTTGTTGGAACCAGTGCAGGGGCGATCTTCGGTTCGGCCTTTGCCGCGGGGCGGCTCGATCTCGCCAACGAACTGGCGCAGACCCTCGACTGGCGCCGCCTCTTCGACCTCTTTGTCGAGATCAACCTGCCGCGCGCCGGGCTCCTCTCGGGACGCCGCATCCAGCCGCTGCTCAACGAACTGGCCGGCCACAACACCTTCGGCACGCTGAACCTCCCCTTCGCCGCGGTCGCCACCGACCTGGAATCCGAGCGGGAGGTCGTGCTCGACGCCGGCCCCGTCGGCGAGGCGGTGCGGGCCAGCATCGCCATCCCCGGCATTTTCACGCCGGCCGCCCGCAACGGCCGCCTGCTGGTCGACGGCGGCCTCGTCAACCCGCTCCCCGTGAGCGTCGCCCGCGCGCTGGGCGCCGACTTCGTGATCGCGGTCGACGTCAACCTGAACGACGGGCCCCTGCCGCCGCTCGCCGCTTCCGCCGCCGCGCCGCGGCGGGCGGTGTCCGCCGACCGCCTGGCGCCGCTGCGCAAACGAATCGACGAATGGGCGGCCAAACTGCCGCCGCTGCGCCATGCCTCGCGCGTGGCGCTCGCACGCTGGACGAAAAGCAACGCCACAACCGCCTCGATCTTCGACGTGCTGGCCCAATCGCTGCGCCTTTTTGAAAACCAGATCACCCGCACCCGCCTGGCGCTGGAGCCGCCCGACCTCCTGGTCCAACCCCCCGTGGGCACCCTGCAGACGCTCGAATTCCACCGCGCCCGCGAAGCCGTCGCCGCCGGCGATGCGGCGATGGAGGAGGCGCTGCGGCGATTGCGCTTGCCGGACCCGCTCGCCCGAGGGTAAACTTCGCGCGCATATCGGGACGCGCCTCCGTTTCGTGGTGCGCCGGTTGCCGATGAAGAAGGAGGATGGGCTTGTCCGCGTTGACGATCAAACCCGCAGAGGTCTGCCGCTTCGATGAGCTGTCGCTCGGCGAGGTGATGTTGCGGCTCGACCCGGGTGAAGGGCGTGTCCGCTGCGCCCGTGCCTTCACCGTCTGGGAGGGCGGCGGGGAGTACAATGTCGCCCGCGGCCTGCGCCGCTGCTTCGGACTGCGGACCGCCCTCGCGACCGCCTTCCCCGAAAACGACATCGGCCGGCTGGCCGAGGACTTCATCCTGCAGGGAGGCGTCGACGTCTCGCTCATCAAATGGCTGCCCTTCGACGGCATCGGCCGCAGCACGCGCGTCGGCCTGAACTTCACCGAGCGCGGCTACGGCATCCGCGGCGCCCTCGGCATCCCCGACCGCGGCCACACCGCCGCCTCGCAGCTCGTCCCGGGCGACATCGACTGGGAGCACGTCTTCGGCACCCTCGGTGTCCGCTGGTTCCACACCGGCGGCATCTACGCGGCCCTCTCCGAAACGACCCCGCTGGTGATCGAGGAGGCGATGGCGGCGGCGCGGCGGCACGGCACGGTCGTCTCCTACGACCTGAACTACCGCCCCTCGCTCTGGAAAGCCTTCGGCGGCCTGGCCAGGTGCCGCGAAGTCAACCGCCGGCTCGCCCGCCATGTCGACGTCATGATCGGCAACGAGGAGGACTACACCGCCTGCCTCGGCATCGCCGTCGAAGGCGTCGATCGGAACCTCTCGTCGCTCGACATCGCCTCGTTCAAGCGGATGATCGGCGAGACGGTCGCGCAGTTCCCCAATTTCAAGGCCTGCGCCACGACGCTGCGCACCGTGAAGTCGGCATCCCTCAACGACTGGGGCGCGGTCTGCTGGCATGACGGCGCGTTCTACGAGGCGCCGCCGATGGAAGACCTCTGGGTGCTCGACCGCGTCGGCGGCGGCGACAGCTTCGCCTCGGGGTTGATCTACGGCTTCCTGGCGCACAACGATCCCGACCGGGCGGTCCGGACCGGCGCGGCGCACGGCGCGCTGGCCATGACCACGCCGGGCGACACCTCGATGGCTTCCAAAGCGGAAGTCGAGAAACTCATGGCCGGCGGCTCCGCGCGCGTCGTCCGCTAACTCCTGGAACCCGATATGGACCTTCGCACATCGTATCTCGGCCTCCCGCTGAAGAACCCGCTGATCGTCAGCAGTTGTCCGCTCACCAGCACGGTCAGCGGCGTCGAAGCGCTCGAAGCCGCCGGCGCCGCGGCGGTGGTCGTGCGCTCCATCTTCGAGGAGCAGATCCGCGCCGAGACGGCGCAGATGAGCGACGATCTCGCCGCCTACGGCACCGGCTTCGCCCTCGATTACCTCCGCGCCGACCTGGGGATGCGCCTGGGGCCGGAAACCTATGTCGATGAGATCCGCGCCATCCGCAAGGCGGTCGGCATCCCGGTCATCGCCTCGATCAACTGCATTTCGCCCGACCAGTGGGTCACCTTCGCGCGCAAGATCGAGGCGGCCGGCGCCAGCGCCATCGAGCTGAACCTCTACGACATCCCGCAGAACGCCGCCGAAACCTCGGACGCCGTCGAGGCGCGCCATCTGGCGCTGGTCGGGGCGATCCGGGCGGAGATCCGCCTGCCGCTCACCATCAAGCTCTCGCCCTACTACACCAACCTCCTCGCCTTCGTGCGCCGGCTCGACCGGCTCGGCGTCAACGGCATCGTCCTCTTCAACCGCTTCCT
>CAYVKQ010000223.1:0-5586 GCA_964451945.1 uncultured Lentisphaerales bacterium | reverse complement strand
GCACCTCCATGTTCAAGACGACTGAACTTCCGGTCCGGCAACGGCCGGGAGTTCTTCGTTTCCGGCATTCAGGGAGTCCCGCCATGCGCACCTGCCACACCCTCGTCATCGGCTCGGGCGCCGCCGGCCTGAGCGCCGCCGTGCACCTGCGCCGCCTGGGCGTCGAGGATATCCTCATCGTCACCGAAGGGCTCGACCAGGGGACGTCGATCAACACCGGCTCGGACAAGCAGACCTACTACAAGCTGGCGCTGTGCGACGACGCCTCCGACTCGCCGCGCGAACTGGCCGAAACCTTCTTCGCCGGCGGCTCGATGCACGGCGACCTGGCCCTGGCCGAGGCAGCCAATTCGGCGCGCGCCTTTCTCAACCTGGTGACGCTCGGGGTTCCCTTTCCGCGTGATCGCTACGGCCAGTTCGTCGGCTACAAGACCGACCACGACCCGCGGCGGCGCGCCACTTCGACTGGTCCCTACACCTCGCGCGACATGTGCCGCGCGCTGATCGCCGAAGCAAGGCGCCTCGCCATCCCGGTGCTGGAACGGCACACCGCCGTGGAGTTGGTCACGCTCCCGCACGCCGACCCCGCGCGGCCGCGGCGCGCGGCGGGCGCGATCGCGATGGACGGCTTCGGCAACACCGGGGTCATCCTCGCCGAGAACGTCGTCTTCGCCGTCGGCGGTCCCGGCGGCCTCTACCAGGCCAGCGTCTACCCCGCCTGCCACACCGGCGGCATCGGCCTCGCCCTCGAGGCGGGCGCCCGCGCCCAATCGCTGCCCGAATCGCAGTTCGGTCTCGCCTCGACCGCGTTCCGCTGGAACGTCTCGGGCTCCTACATGCAGGTGATCCCCAGGGTCGTCAGCACGGCGGCGGACGGGCGTTCCGACCCGCGTGAATTCCTCACGCCGTGGTTCGACGCCCCCGGCGAGGCCTTCTCGCGCCTCTTCCTCAAGGGCTACCAATGGCCGTTCGACACCCGCAGGCTGGCCGGCGGCTCCTCGCTGATCGACCTCCTTGTCACCATCGAAACGGTCGAACGTGGGCGGCGGGTCTTCCTCGACTACCGCGCCAACCCCGCCGGCTTCAACCCCGCCCGCCTCGTGGAGGAGGCCCGCACCTACCTGGAGAAGTCACGTGCTCTCGCGGGAACGCCATTCGACCGCCTGCGCGCCATGAACCCCGGCGCCATCGACCTCTACCGCGACCACGGCATCGACCTCGCGGCGGAACCGCTTGAAATCGCCGTTTGCGCCCAGCACAGCAACGGCGGGCTCGCCGCCGACGCCTGGTGGGAATCGCTCGATATCAGCGGCCTCTTCCCGGTCGGCGAGGTCAACGGCTCGCACGGCGTCTGCCGCCCCGGCGGCTCGGCGCTCAACGCCGGGCAGGTCGGCGCGCTCCGCGCCGCCGAACAGATCGCCGCCGCGCGCCGCGCGCCGACCCTCGACACCGCCGCTGCCAAGGCCGCCGCCGACGCGCAGGCCGCGGCGATCGAGGTCTGGCTCGGCCGCGCGCCCGGCGCCCCCTCCTCGTGGCTCGACGAGCGGCGGCAGATCCAGGAGCGGATGAGCCGCGCCGGGGCGCACGTCCGCGCCCGCGCCGCCGTCGAGGCGGCGCGCGACGAGGCCCGCGCGCAGGTCGCGCGGCTGCGGGCCGCGGGGTGCGGCCACACCGGCGCCGCCACCCGCGCCGAGGCGCTCCGCACCCGTTCGCTCGCCGTCGCCCAGCTCGCCTATCTCGACGCCATCGCCTTCCAGATCGCCAGCGGCGCCGGCAGCCGCGGCTCCGCCATGGTGCAGGATCCCGCGGGGACGCCGATCCACCCGCGCCTCCCCGCCGCGTGGGCCTTCGCTGCCGAGGACCCGGCCTTCCGCGAACAGGTTCTCGAGACCCTCCCCGCGGCCGACGGCGCCTTCAGCCACCGCTGGATCCCGCGCCGTCCCATCCCCGGCTCCGACACCTGGTTCGAAACCGCCTGGGCCGCCTTCCGCAACGGCGAGATCTACAGGTAGGCGCAGGGTGCCGGGCATTCATCGTTCGGCATTCAGTGCCAAGGCTCTTGCAGAACCCCTCCGGCTCGGCAGGGACGCCTCGCCCCACCCGTTGCGTTCGTCCGTAAACAGGTGGGGCGAACCGTCCCGGTGAGCCGAAACAACAGGAACTGCCCGGGGTGTTGCAGGAACCTCTACCGATTTCCGGCGCTGGAATTCTTTATGCGCGCCGCAAACTCTTCACCGATGACTTTCAAACCAAAGCGTTCTGCGATGGCGATGCAGTCATCGGTATTCCCCCAGACATCCTCCGGCCGGTGCGCATCGGCTCCCGGCAGCACCTCAATGTCATACTCGGCGGCAAGACGCCAGAATTCCATCGCCGGATACATATAGCGCATGCCTTCGGCGTACTCCTTCTGCGGTTTACGGAGACCATAGCCATTGATCTCAAGGGGCATTCGGCAACGGGCCGCATGTTCCAGGATTCTGCGGGAGCAGGATTCCGCAGCCTTGTCCCATTCCCAGATGGACATGGCGAAAAGATCCGGATGCGCCAAGACGGCATACAGGCCGCTGTCCATGGTATCGATCGTATAATCCGCGTAGGCCTGCAGGTGTTGCTCGTTCAGCATCTGCCCGTAGAGCCCTTTGTATTCACCCTCGTACCAATAGGAATGAGCCGCGCCCATCAGATAGTCCAGGGAATATTCACCCAGGTAGCAATCCCGCTGGAAAGCGGCGAATTCGGGAACGTACTCGCATTCCAGACCGGCCAGGATGGTCAGTTGCGGATAATCGATGCGGGCCTGCTCAATGGCCCGCACATATCCGGGCAGTTCCGACATGACCATCCGCACCGAATCCCAGCGGCCATCCGGATGTGGACAATGATCCGTGAAACCCAGAACGGAAATGCCGGCCGCCACCGCTTCGCGGCAGTAGTCGTCAACGGCGCCCTCGGCATGGTGGCATAGTGAAGTATGGGTATGGTAACTGGCTCTGCTCATCGTCGCAAAAACTTTTGGAGGCTCCATGGCTCATACGGCATCCACGCTCTCTATGCGGCGTGCGAGACCTATGGGATCCATGGAATTGAAAAAAAAAATCGCCTTTCAGGCGGCCGGGCATGCGCACGGTGAAACCGGTCTGAAAGAGTGCTTTTGTGGTTGCCATTCTGTCGAACCGGGCGGGCGATGTCAAGTCCGGCACCCTGGCGGCGGCACGGCGCGGTTTGGCGGACGGGAATGGCGTCGCTGTAGCCGCGGTCGGCGACCGCGGCCGGGGTGAGGCGGCGCAGGATGGCCGCTTCAAAAAACCCGCGTCCGGGCGGCAGCGTTTTGGAGTGCGGCGGCAAGCGGTACTCCGCGCGACGCCGCTTTGGGCTCGCTCCCTGTCTGCCCTGTCGCTAGCCGATCCCGAAACTGCGAGAGTTGGCGGCGGCCCTGTCGCATCGCCATGCGCCCAGCCATCACCCGCTGCTTGATGTTTCGAAATGGAGGGCAAGCGTCCCCGCGAGCCGCAGGAGCAAGGAGATGCGCATGAAACGGCGACATCGGCCATCCCAACTCCCGCAGAACAGGGCCGGCGCCCCTTGTCTTGCCGTCCGCAGACGCGCGTGGTACCTTTGACCCCATGTGTTCAGCGCACCCTCCCCCTCCAACCCGCGTGTCCCTGACCACCGGCGTCCCCTTTGAGGTCGACTGGTCCGCCTGGCGGCCGCGCGACCGTGCCGTGCTTGCGTTCGTGCGCAGCGGCGGGCGGCTCCTGCTCATCCACAAGAAGCGGGGACTGGGCGCCGGCAAGGTCAACGCTCCCGGCGGCCGCATCGAAGCGGGCGAGACGGCGCTGCAGGCCGCCGTGCGCGAGACCAGAGAGGAGGTCGGCGTCACGCCGCTCGACCTGCGCGAGGCGGGGACCCTCGCCTTCGCCTTCAGCGACGGCTACAGCCTCCACTGCACCGTCTTCGCCGCGGCCGCCTGCCGCGGCACGCCGGTCGAGACGGACGAAGCGGCCCCCTTCTGGTGTCCCGAGACGGAAATCCCCTACGGCCGCATGTGGATGGACGACCGCCTCTGGATACCTCTCTTCCTCGCCGGGCGCCGCTTCGACGCCTGGTTCGTGTTCGAGGGCGACCTGGCGCTCTGGCACCAGTTGCGCGCCGCGCCCGTTGCCGCCGCCGCAGGCGGCGGCAACGTCGAGGTTCTACGGCGACGGTACCCCGGCGACGCAGCAGCCTGTTGTTGAAACTTGTTATCCTCCCGCGGAGGCGCAGGGGAGCAGAGGTTGCTCTTCGATCCCGTTCACGCAGCGGGTGATTCTGGCCCTCATGATCTCTTCCCCGAAGTTCAGTCGTTCCCGGGCATTCTCTGCGCCTCCGCGCCTCTGCGGGAGTTTCTCCTCGTCTCAGGTTCCAACAACGATTTCACTGTCTCCCCATCCTCTCGTCCCCGTTCCCGCCGCTCGGAAATCAAGAGGTTCGCGAAAGACCTCTTGAATAAGCCACATACGATACATTCCTGAATGGCGAGGCACAACAAAATACAAATATGAAATGCCGTATCAATGCGATCATGTTCACAGATAGAGTCATAAAACTATGAAGCACAATATCCTACAACTTTAACAACGTAGATGGTACGGTTTTGGCGATTACATAAAACGTGTTTTGCAGCCAAATACAAAAAGGAGAGACCATGCGCAAATGGATTCGGTTAGGGGTGGTGGTGACTGGGGTGATCGCCAGTGCGGCGTCGTCATGGGCGCAGGAGGCGGGGGGCGGTGTGGGGGCACCCGGGGATCCGGCGGTGTCAGAGGTGCGCGCGCTGGCGGCGGCGCTCGGCGAGACGAAGGTGGCGCTCGACACGGTCTGGGTTCTCTTCGCGGCGTTTCTGGTGTTTCTGATGAACTCGGGGTTTGCCATGGTCGAGTCGGGGTTGTGCCGGGCCAAGAACACGGTGAACATCCTGGCGAAGAATTTCATCGTGTTCGCGATCTCGTCGATCGCCTTCTGGCTGCTGGGGTGGGGGCTGATGTTCGGCGATGGCAACGGTTTTATCGGCCTGAAGGGGCTGTTCCTGGCGGCCGGCGCAGACAACAGTCCGGCGACGGGCGGGGCCTACCGCGGCGTCTACGGCGCCATCGGCTGGTCCGGGGTGCCGTTCTGGGCGAAGTTCATCTTTCAGTTGGCGTTCGCCGGGACGGCCGCGACGATTGTTTCGGGCGCGGTGGCGGAGCGGATCAAGTTCAGCGCGTTCATCGTCTTCTCCTTCTTCGTCGTGGGGGTCCTCTATCCCGTGACCGGGCACTGGATCTGGGGCGGGGGGTGGCTGCAGCGGCTGGGGATGTGGGACTTCGCCGGCTCGACGGTGGTGCACTCGGTCGGCGGCTGGGCGGCGCTCGCGGGGGTGCTGCTGCTGGGGCCGCGCCTGGGTAAGTACCGCGCGGACGGCACGGTGCGGCCGATCCTCGGTCACAACATGTCGACCACGGCGCTGGGCGTGCTGATCCTCTGGTTCGGCTGGTTCGGCTTCAACCCCGGCTCGACCATGGCCGCCAGCGCCAATGACATCGGCCGCATCGCCGTGACGACGAA
>CAYVKQ010000222.1:0-5589 GCA_964451945.1 uncultured Lentisphaerales bacterium | reverse complement strand
GCGAAGATGCAGGAGAAAAGGAAGTCACTGCCGGCAAAGCCGGCTTAGTTCAACATCATTTTTCAAACGGAGAAAACGAATGCAAGCAAGAACACTTCTTCTAACCTCATTGGTCGTCGCGTCACTGCCTGCGCCGGCCGTGCGCGCGGCGGATGCGCCGTTTACCTGGTGGGCCGTGCCGCCTTTGAGCGACATCCAGCGCCTTCCCGATGCCGAACCGACCGACGTCCCGCCCGGCGGCGTCGTCCGCATCCGCCTTGCCAAGGGCGAGTTCGAACCCGGCTCCTTCGTCGTGAAGGCCGATGCGGACCTCGGCAAGGTCGCCTTCGGCCTCGGCACCTTCACGAACGAGAAGGGCGAGGTCTTCCCAGCCTCCCAGCTCGACCTCAAGGTCGTCAAGGTCTGGTACCAGAACCGCAACGCATGGTTCTGCTACTTCGGCGACACGGGCTTCAAGCTCTGTCCGGAACTGCTCCTCAATGACGAGGACCTCATTCGCGTCGACGAGACAAAGAAGGCCAACTACGCACGCCTCACGGCGCCGGACGGTACGGTGACCGAGCGCTGGATCAACCCGCCGCGCCAGATGGACCATCGCAGCAACTACTGGCGCGAGAGCAATCCGTTCCAGCCGATGAAGGCGAACTTCCGCGATGCGCCCACGCTCCAGACCGTGACTCTTGCAAAAGGGCGCTGCAAGCAGTTCTTCCTCACGGCCCACGCCCTCGCCGATACGCCGGCCGGCCTCTACAAGGGCGCAGTCAAGGCTGCGGGGACGGAGATTCCCGTCGAAATGGAAGTTCTTCCATTCGAGTTGCCCGCCCCGCGCAGCTACCTCGAACCGACCAAGGACTTCTACGTCTCCTCGTACAACTACCTCAGAATCGACCATGTCATGCAGCAGAACGGCAACGACCGCGACCTCGCCGTCAGGCAGCTCACGGCCATTCTCCGCAACCAGGTCGAGCACAATCAGAACATGCACTGGGGCCTCGGCGACGGCGCCGACTTCGACGCCGTATTCGGCGCGATGAAGGAGGCGGGCATGCGCACCGACGTCGTCATGGCAGGCGGCGTCGCCGACCGCCGCTTCAAGACGCAGGCCGACCTCGAAGCACACGCGCGACGCCTTCGCGCCTTCTACGAGAAAAAAATGCCGGGAGCGACGGTCTTCCTCGGCTTCGGCGACGAACCGCCGCAGAAGTGGCTCATGGAGAACAGGCCGATCTTCGAGGCCTACCGCAAGGCCGGATTCAAGTTCGTCATCGCCGGCACCGACAATGTCTTCCACCGCAACGGCTACCTCTACGACTGGCTCAACGCCAGCCAGGATCCCGTGGAGGACGCCAAGCCGCGTCTCTGGAACACCATCGGCCCGGCCCATGTGGCCTGGTATTCCACGCACCACGTCGGCCCCGAAAACCCGAGTTTCAACCGGCGGCAGAACGGATTGGCCCCGTACCTCTCCAACTACTCCGCGCTCTGCAACTACGCCCACCACCTCGGCCCCTACAATGACGACTCCACCACGTACCGCCCGATGGTCTTCGCCTACGGCATCTACGACGGCGTGATCGACACACTCCAGTGGGAGGGCTTCAGGGAGGGCGTCGACGACATCCGCTACATGACGCTCATGTGCGAACTCGCCCGCGCCGCCCGCGACTCAGGCGACTCCGTCATCGACGAGGAAGGGCGCAAGGCGCTACTCTTCCTCGGCGGCGTCGACAAGGCGCACGATGACCAGGACTATGTCCGTGGCGAGGTCATCCGCCACATTCTCCACCTCAAAAAGATCCTCGGGAGACAATAACGATGAAAAGCGGAATTGAATGCACAATGCATAATGCACAATGCACAATGGCAAAAGTGAGCCGCTTCGCCTTGGCGATGTGTGTCGCCCTGATCGTGTCGTTTTCCACGTCCTTCGCGGCCGAGGCCCCGAAGGCCGAAACCACGGCCGACACACCGCCTGCACAGAAGCAGGCGAAGGAACTCACTCCCGCCGAGAAGCGCGCCCGCGACGAGGCGCGCCGTCTCCGCCTCCGCGAGATGGAGGCCGAGGTCGGCAACCTCATGAACCCCTCGCGGAAGAACCGCCCGGCCGAAGGACTCGCGCTCATGCAGCGCATCGCGTCGGACGCCGACTTCCCCTTCGGGACGCGCGCCGGCTACGTCACGCGCATCCTCAAGGACGCGGCGAACAACAAGGACTCCACGCTCTGGACCAACTACATCCCCTTCGCCCGCGCCTTCCTCGAGAAAGAGTCCGCCACCACGGACAAACTCCGCGCCGAAGTCCTCGGCCTCGCCTTCCTCGCCAACAGGAAGGCCAACCTGCCCGTGGCCGACGATGAGGCCGCCGCAGTCCTGAAGAACCCGCTCGTGGACGTCGGAACGAAAGCCGACGCAGCCCGCCACATCGCGCGCCGCGCACTCGCAAAGGGCGGCGAGGAGGCGGCCTTCACCGCCATCGCGAAGTACTCCGCCAACAACACGATCCCCTGCGCCCGCGCCAAAAGCTGGATCCTCGACGAGTGCTATGACTACGAGGGCGCCTACCAGGCGCTAATCGACGCCGGCCTCGTCCTTGAAGCGGCGAACTACTGCGTCGGAGGCCGCTACCGGCGCCCAGACCTCGCAGAAAAGCACTACCGCGACATCATCGCAAAGGGGCGCGGTCCGACGCAGAACGACTACAACGCCTTCGCCACCGCCTACGACTACCTCCTCCCGCGTGACCTCGAACTCGCCGAGCGGCACTTCTGGGAACGCCTCGGCAACAACCCCAACCAGACCAACTGGGCCATGCGCGCGATAAACTGGCAAATCGGCCGCGGGGATGACCTCGTCTTCCATGGCGACTATGCCAAGGCCGCGAAGGTCTTCGCCTTCATCCGCAAAGCCTGCGAATTGACGCACATGACTATCTACCCCGATACCGCCATAGCGGGAATCTACGCCCTCGCCGGCGATGGACGCCCGGAGGAGGCGGCCGCCGCCGCGCGCAGTCTCGCGGACTCCGTCAAGCCTGTCGCGGATGATTCCAAGGACTTCTCGGCATGGAAGACCAACGACGTCTTCAAAATGCGGATGGTCGGCGAGCTCCTCTGCGCGAAGGGCGATGCGGCCTCCATCGAGAAGAAGGTTCGCGAAGCCGCCGAACGCCTCGGCCCCGACCGCTCGCCCGAGCAACGCTCGCACGCGGCGACATTCGTCGGCGCCGTCGCCAACGTGGCCAACCGCGAGGAGACGGTCCGCGGCCTCAACGCCTACCGCCTCTCGCTCTACGTCCCGAAACCGAAGAAGCGCTACACCGTCAAGTTTTCCAAGACGCCGATTGACGGCGTCGCCGCGTGGGACGCCGCCCCCGTCCAGGCAGAGGTCGCCCATCTCGACCGCAGCTACGGTGGCAAGATGGACTTCCTCCAGACCGACGTCGCAACGGGCGACCGGGGCGAGGGCATCGGCTCCGCGAAGGACGAGGAGAGGCTCCCCCCGCCCGAAATGCGCGTTCTCGCCGACCGCAACGGCATCCACTTCCGCTTCGACATCTTCGAGCCCGAACCCGAACGGCTCGTCGTCGGCGAGATCAACGCCGGCAGCTTCGAGACCTACATCGCCCCCGGCGACAACGAGCCATACTCCTGCATCATGAGTAGCGTCCTCTCCGACGCGTGCTCCGTCTTCTCGACAATGTACGACACCCCCGGCCATCGCCGCATGAGCGCGGACAACCGCGCCAATGTCAAATTCCAGCACCGCATCATGAAGGACCGCGTCCAGGCCTACTGCTTCTTCTCGTGGGCCAACTGGATTGAGCGCGTGCCGAAGAACGGCTCCGAGTGGGATTACGAAACGCTCTACTGGAACCGACACGGTTCCTTCTCTTGGAACGGCACGGAGTCGATTCACGGCCGCAGCACGTGGGGCCGCTTCGTCTTTGAGCTGGACGACGCCGACCGCGCCGCCATTTTCCGTCCGCTGCTTGTCAAGGCGCGCGGACACTTCAAGGACGCCCGCAAGCGTGTTGCCGGACAGGTCGGAATCTTCGAACGCTGGGACGACCCCGTCCTGGGCGACCATGAATTCTTCGAGGCATGCCTCAGGCCCATCGAGGAGCGCCTGACGCCCTATTGCGACAAGATTTCCTCAAAGATGACGGACGAAGAGGTCCTCGCCCTCGCGGACGAAGTCCTCGCCGACTGGTGGAACGTCGAGTACCTCGTCGAGCGCGCCCGCGTCGAATGGTCGATGGCACACAGGTAGCGCTTTTTTTGCTACAAGAGTCGCCAAGTTGGATGATAAAGCACGAAAGGACAACACGATGACAAGGCATAGGCGGATCATGATTGGCGCGGCGCTTTTTGCATCGGCGCTTACGCCGGCGCGGGGGCTTCATGCCGCCGACATCGCCTTCACGACGGCAGACAGCATCGCCACGCTTCAGGACGTCATTGACGCTTGCTCGCCGGGCGATCGCATCCTGCTGGGTGACGGTCTCTACCAACCCGGCTACACAATCAACCTCGTCAACGGCGTCACCCTCGCCGGATCCAACGCCACCAACTGCATCATCCGCCCGACGGCAAGCCTACCGGCATTTACGATTGACGGGGAAGGTTCCTGCATCTCCAATCTCACCGTAACGGGCGGAAAGACATCGGGCTGGAGTCATGGCGCGGGCATCATCATGCGGAACGGCGTCATCGCGCACTGCCTCATCACCAACAATGTCGCCTCCGGGGGAAATGCCCGGGCAGGAGGTATTCTGCTCCTCGGCGGAACGGTTCACCATTCGACCATTGCCTTTAACTCTTGCGGATCGGATGGAGGTGGCATCTACATTGGCAACTATGGCCATGTGGCGCTTACCGCCAACGTTCTCATTGATCGCTGCCTAATTGTCGGGAACACCGCCGGCAACGGCGGCGGCATTTTCGCCAATGGCCAGAACGCAACAGGCGGCAACAAGTTCACACTGCGGCACTGCACTGCGCTGGTAATACGGCCACTTCCGCTATCGGTGGCGCGTTTTTCAAGCTGACCAGCATGAACACCGTCGAAAGCTGCATCTTCGCGGACAATGTCCAAAAGACCGAGGGAACTCAAAAGGGCAAGCCGAATTGGCAAATTGACGGCAACAGCACCTCGGACAAGTTCAAAAACTGCCTCTTTGGGAATGACTCCGCCACGACCGGAACGGCTCCTGTCACCAAGGGGGCTGCTTTCAAGAGCCTGGTAAACGGCGATTACCACCTGAACGCGACCTCTGGCGCAATCGACGCCGGACTCGTCTCCGCAAACGTGACCGAGGACCTCGACGGCAACCCCGTGACCGACGGCCACCCCGACATCGGCTGCTATGAGTTTGACCTCTCCCAAGAACCATTCTCCTGCATTCTCACCTACTCGGCCTCGTCCATCTTCCAAGGGGCCACCGTCTCCCTTTCCGCCACGCCGGTCAATCCGCCGGCCGGCGTCACGCTGCGCTACGTCTGGACGCTCTCCGACGGCGGTGAAAACGTGATTACCGCCACAGGCGCGGAAATGGAACTCACCCTTGCCAACACAGGGACATACACCGTC
>CAYVKQ010000221.1:0-5594 GCA_964451945.1 uncultured Lentisphaerales bacterium | reverse complement strand
CGCAGGGATTTCTCGCGGAGGCGCGGAGGCGCGGAGCGCAGGCCGACGCCGGAATTGCCCACGAAACACACGAACCTCAAGCCGACGCTATTGTTTTGTGGGGGGTGCTACCGCACGGGCGTCAGCCCCATAAAAACCTTCGTGTTCTTCGTGTCTTCGTGTGAAAACACGGCGTCGGCATGAGCCCTCCGCGCCTCCGCGCCTCCGCGGGAAAACCGGCGGCGGGTTGAGCTTGGCGCTCTCGGCGCGGCGGGCTGCGGCTCGGCAGGGACGCCTCGCCCCACCAGCTGGCGGGCGGGACAGCAGGCGGCATGCGTCCCTCTCTGCGTTCCTTGCGTTCTTTGCGGCCATATCCGCCGTGGGCTGCGGCCCGGCAGGGACGCCTCGCCCCACCAGCTGGCGGGCGGCTGCACCCGCTGGTGGGGCGAACCGCCTGCCTGTCGGCAGACAGGTCCCCGGTGAGCCGAGCGCCACAGGTGGCGGGCGCAAGCGCGGGCCGACGCAGGGATTTCTCGCGGAGGCGCGGAGGCGCGGAGCGCAGGCCGACGCCGGAATGGCCCACGAAACACACGAAAAACACGAAAAGTTGAACCGCCAAGACGCCAGGGACGCTGCTGGGGTTTCACCACGAAGAACACGAAGGCTCGAGCCGACGCCGTGTTTTAACCATGAAGAACATGAAGCACATGAAGGCTCATGCCGACGCTTTTTTTTGGGGGGGGAGGGGTGGCGCACGGGGCGTCAGCCCACATAAAAACACTTCGTGCTCTTCGTGTCTTCGTGGTGAAAACAGCGGCGGCATGAGCCTCCGCGCCTCTGCGCCCCTGCGGGAAAAACAACGGCGACATGAGCCTTGGCGCTCTCGGCGTCTTGGCGGTTGATTCCAGACCCGGCACCGGACAAGAAGTGCCGCGGCAAAGACTGGTGGCAAGGGTCGGGATCGAACCGACGACACGCGGATTTTCAGTCCGCTGCTCTACCAACTGAGCTACCTCGCCCCGTGCGCGAAAGCCGTTCCGAGCGGCAAAACGGGGGTCAGAATAGCGAACCGGGCGCCGAAAGTCAACGGGGAAAATTCGGGGGACGACGCTGGGATTGCCCACGAAACACACGAAAAGACACGAAACGCAAGCCGACGCTGTGCGGAACCGCCAAGACGCCGAGGACGCCAAGGCTCAAGCCGACGCTGTTTTTTGGGGTGCTGCCGCACGGGGCGTCAGCACCTCCACAAGAACCTTGGCGCTCTCGGCGCCCTCGGCGGTTCAACTTTTCGTGCATTTCGTGCATTTCGTGGGCACATTCGGCGGCGGCAGGAGCCTTGGCGGTTTCTGAAAAAAAACCGCCCGCTCGCTTGACAACCCGGCCTTTTTTTGCTGAAATTACCAATCCGACCCGCATTGGGTCCGATCCGATCGCAAGTCCACAGAGTGTTGAGAGGCAGATATGGAACCGTATGCTATCGTTGCAACCGGGGGCAAGCAGTACCGCGTGGCCGCCGGGGACACGTTTGAAATCGAGCGTCTGGACGTGGAGGCGGGCCAGACGACGGAGGCCGGCGAGGTGCTGGCGGTCTCGGACGGCAGCGAGCTGAAGATCGGCATGCCGGTCGTGGCCGGCGCCAAGGTCGTGCTGCGCGTGGTCGAGCACAAGCGCGGCGAGAAACTGATCAATTTCAAGAAGAAACGGCGCAAGGGCTATGCGCGGCGGATCGGCCACCGCCAGGAACTGACCGTGGTCAAGGTCGAGTCGATCGCCTGAGAGAAGGGGGCAGGGGTCAGGGTTCAGGATGAAGGAGTCCTGAATCGAGTCCTGGGGCCTGAGTCCTGGGTCCCGAGTCCGACGGAAGAAGGGGTAGCGAGAGACGCTACCGAGGGCGATAGCGACCCCGATACCGATACCGATTACTGAACCCTCTGGAGGAGTGACACAATGGCAGCATCCAGTTCTGCACGGAACGGCCGCGACAGCGCGGGCAAACGGTTGGGCGTGAAGCGTTTCGACGGGCAGGTGGTCCGCGCCGGATCGATCCTGGTCCGCCAGTGCGGCACCAAGTTCCATCCCGGCAAGAATGTCGGCAAGGGGAAGGACTACACCCTCTTTGCACTAGTCGACGGCGCGGTCAAGTTTGTCAAGGACGGCCGGATCGTGACCGTCGTGCCGACGCCGGCGTGCGCCTGCGGCTGCGGCTGACGCGGGCTCGGGCCGACGCCGGAGAGCCCACGAAACACACGAAAAGGCACGAAACGCAAGCCGACGCTGCGTTAAACCGCCGAGACGCCAAGGACGCCAAGGCCGACGCTATGGTCTCACGCGAAGACACGAAGGCCACGAAGTGTTTTTTGCGGAGCTGACGCCTGCGCGACAGCCCCTCCACAAAAACCTTGGCGCTCTCGGCGTCTTGGCGGTTTGACTTTTCGTGCATTTCGTGTGTTTCGTGGGCAATCGCGACGGCGGCTTGCGCTTCGTGTTTTTCGTGTCTTCGTGTGAAAAATCGGCGTCGGCATGAGCCTTGGTGTTCTTGGCAGCTTGGCGGTTGATTCCCGGCGGCAGGCGGCGACTCATTATGAAAGCACGGCGGTTTATCGACAGGGTCACGGTGCATGTCCAGGCCGGCACCGGCGGCGATGGCGGCGCCAGTTTCCGGCGCGAGAAGTACGTCGACCGGGGCGGTCCCGACGGCGGCGACGGCGGCCGCGGGGGGCATGTCTTTTTCCGCGGCAGCAAGGACGTCGACTCGCTGGTGCGCCTCCATTTCGAGCCGCTGCTGCACGCGGAAGACGGCGGACAGGGGCGGAAGCAGCAGATGCACGGCCGCAACGGCGCCGACCTCGAGATCGCGGTGCCGTGCGGCACGTCGGTGTACCGCGCCGACACGGGCGAGCTGCTGGCCGACATCGTCGCCGACGGCCAGGTCGAGCGCCTGGCGCGGGGAGGCGGCGGCGGGCTGGGAAACGTCCACTTCAAATCGTCGACCCACCAGGCGCCGACCGAGCACACGCCGGGCGGGGCGGGCGAGGAGTTCGACCTGCTGCTGGAGCTGAAGACGCTGGCCGACGCGGGGCTGCTGGGGTTTCCCAGCGCGGGCAAGTCGTCGCTGCTGGCGGCGGTGAGCGAGGCCCGGCCGAAGGTGGCGCCCTACCCCTTCACCACGCTCCATCCGATCATCGGCACGGTCGTCTATCCCGATTTCAGCCAGATCCGCGTCGCCGACATCCCCGGGATCATCGAGGGGGCGAGCGACGGCGTGGGGCTCGGGCTCGACTTTCTGCGCCACATCTCGCGGGCGCGGGTGCTGGTGATGGTGCTCGACATGGCGGGGACGGACGGCCGCGAGCCGTGGCAGGACTACCGCACGCTGCGCGCCGAGCTCAAGGCATACGATCCGGAGCTGCTCAAGCGTCCCATCCTGCTGGTGGCCAACAAGATGGACCTGCCGGAGGCGAAGGGGAACCTGGCCCTTTTCCGCAGGAAAGTGCGCGGGCGGGTGATCCCGCTCTCGGCGGCGGACGGCAGCGGCGTCGAGACGCTGAAAAAGCGGTTGTGGGAGCTGCTGCGGCCGCAGCCGGCGGGCGTGGCTCGGGCGGCGGAACCGCAGCCCATCCAGGAAGAAGCCGACGCCGCGCAAGCCGACGCCGCGGCCACGCGCGCAGGCTCAAGCCGACGCTGGCCGCGGTCACCGACCGCGGCTACAGGGCAGGCCGACGGCAAGGGCGCGGTGCAAGCGCAAGCCGACGCCGCGGCCACGCGCGCAAAGGTAGGGCCCGCCGTCCCTGGCGGGCCGACGCCAGCCGCGGCCACGCGCGCAGGCTCAAGCCGACGCTGGCCGCGGTCACCGACCGCGGCTACAGGGCAGGCCGACGGCAAGGGCGCGGTGCAAGCGCAAGCCGACGCCGCGGCCCGCCGGGACGGCGGGCCCTACCAGGTGGCCAGCGGCGGCGACCCGAATGATGCGTGGGGCGGCGAGACCGTCGAGCTGGTGACGCCAGAGAAGGTGCGCCAGGCGGGGTTTCTGGTGCTGGAGAAGCCGAAGAAGAAGAAGTGAGCGGCAGGACGGGGGACGGGGGGGCATCTCCCCTGTCATTGTCGCGAGCTTTGGCGACCGCGGCGGGCGGGGATCTCGACGAAGCGCATGCCGACGCCGGCATTGCCCACGAAACACACGAACCTCAAGCCGACGCTATTGTTTTGTGGGGGGTGCTACCGCACGGGCGTCAGCCCCATAAAAACCTTCGTGTTCTTCGTGTCTTCGTGTGAAAACACGGCGTCGGCATGAGCCCTCCGCGCCTCCGCGCCTCCGCGGGAAAACCGGCGGCGGGTTGAGCTTGGCGCTCTCGGCGCGGCGGGCTGCGGCTCGGCAGGGACGCCTCGCCCCACCAAGTGGCGGGCGGGACAGAGTAGGCGGGCGATGCCCGGACAAAAAACGACGCCCCGCGTGGTGCGGAGCGTCGTCGTTCAGACGCGGTGCGTCTGTCTCGCTTCTTCCGGCCTGGTTATTCGATAACCGCCCTGAAGAAGTTGTAGGTGCCGGCGTCGAACGGTCCGAGGACCGCTTCGCCGTTGACGAAGTCTTCGATACCGAGGGCCGTGGCGGCGCCGATTTCGGTCCAGGTGGCGTCGGTCAGCGCGACCTTGCCGTAGACCTTCAGCGAGCCGTTGATCGTGGTGTCGAGCGGGGCCGCGCCGTCGGTGAGTTTGCAGGTCACCGTGACGTTGCCGTCGACGTCGAGCGCGCTGATCTCGAACCCGATGGCATAGGTGCCGGTCGGATCGAGGCCGAGCAGGTAGTCGTCGGCGAGGTTGGGATCGGCCGCGGCCGCCGCCTCGGTGGAGTACCACCTGCTTGCCCACGAGCCGCCGGGCAGGCCGGTCTGTCCGGCGGTCGCCTGCGCGAACGTGACGTTATTGCTGATGTCGGCCTGAATGTTGGTCAGTTCCTGCGGGTAGGTCGCGAGACCCGCCGCCGCCTCGACCGGCACGCCGTCCTTCTCCAACGCGGAGATGCGGTACCACTGATCGGCCGTGTAGACGATCGTCAGGTTGCCGCCGGGGGCGATGTTCGTGACTGCGGGGGCGTCGCTCGATCCGCCGGCGCCGACGACCGTGTAGACGGCGAAGAACGCGCTCGGGACATAGAACGGATCGGTCCGCGTCACCACCAGGTCATCGACAAAGCCGGTGCCCTGGAAGGAGACGGCCGTGAGCAGGTTGTAGTCGGTGGCGATGGTTTCGAGCGCCGCATCGAACCAGGAACCGCCCGAGCGGGCGTTCGCATGGGTGATCGGGTCGCCGCCGTTGAGTACCACGCTGAACATCGAGTACGGCGCGCCCTCGATGCGTGCGGGGGTGGGTGCGGGGATTCCGGGCGCCGACATGGTCGATGGCGCCGGCGCTCTGACGCTGCGCTATCGTTACTGGTACAACCACTTTCTCCAGCCCAATGGGCTCGTGATCCCGTTGGTGATCACCGAGCCGAAGAGGCTGGCCAGGGGAATGCCGGTATTGAAAACAAAGTCCCGCTGGGCGGGTCCGTGGGAATACTGGGCCTCGGTGACCAGGCCGGCCATCGCCGGGGGCACGCCGAAGGCCTTGCAGAG
>CAYVKQ010000220.1:0-5598 GCA_964451945.1 uncultured Lentisphaerales bacterium | reverse complement strand
GCCGGCGCCCCCGTCGACTCCGGGAGCCACCCCTTTTCGATGCGCGACCTCGCCTGGCTCCCCCACCTCCGCCGCCTAACCGACATGGGAGTCGCCAGCCTCAAGATCGAGGGGCGCATGAAGTCGCCGCTCTACGTGGCGGCGATCACCGATCTCTACCGGCGCGCACTCGACGGCGTGCTCACGCCGGACGAAGAAGCGCGCAAAGTCGCCGACCTGCAGACGATCTTCAGCCGCCCGTGGACCGACCTCTACGCGGCGCGCGCCGACGCCGACCCGACGACGATCATCGACCCCTCGGCGGTCGGTCACCGCGGCACCCGCATCGGCACCGTGCAGACGGTCCTCCGCGACGCCCGCGGCCGCCGCTGGCTGCGCTTCCGCACCGGCCGCGCCCTGGAGAAGCACGACGGGATCCAGATCGAACCCGCCACGGGCGGCCAGCCCGAAGGATTCGCCGTCGGCGCGCTGCGCCGTTTCCCGGGCGGGCGTTCTGAAATCGCCGTCCCCGCCGGCTGCGACGTCGAGATCGAACTCCCCACCGACCTCGCGGCGATCCCCGCACCCGGAGCGGCTGTCTTCTGCTCCGCCTCGCAGGCGGTGCGGCGCGCCTTCCCCGTCCCCGCGGTCCGCGTCTCGGCGCTCGCCCCGGTCCGCACCTGCACCGTGACACTGACGCTTGACCCGGACGGCCTCACTGTCGCCGCCGCCAGCGACGATGGCGCCGACCGCGCCGCCGTCCGCCTCGACACCCCGCTGGCGGCCGCGCGCAGCCCCGGACAGACCGAACCCGCCGCGCGCAAGGCGTTCGAGCGGACCCGCGACGCCGGATGGCGGGTGGCGCGCCTGATGGTCGCCGACGCCGACACCCGCTACGCGCCGCCATCGCTGCTGAACGAGGGGCGCCGGCAGGCGCTTGAAGCACTCGGCACCGCCCGCGCCGCACGCCGCCGGGCGCGCCGCGGCGAAGCGCTGGGTGCGCTGTGCGGCGAGCCACAGCCGACGGCGGCGCCCGCCGCCGCCGCACCGCTGTTCGTCGCCAAGGTCCATCTGACGCAGCCGCCGTGCGACGCCCTGCGCGATGCGGCGGAAGTGGTGATCCAGATCGGACACGCCGACGCGGAAGCCACGCAACGGGCGCTGGACGCGTGGACGGCGCTCGTCCCGCGCGAGCGCATCCGACTGGCGACACCCCTGATCGTCCGCGACCGCGACGAGCCCCCCCTCGAAGCGCGGCTACGCGCCCTGGCGGCGGCGGGCTGGCGCCGCTGGGAGACCGCCGACCCGGCGGGACTCGACCGGCTGCGCCGCTGCGCCGGCACCCCGGCAGACGTCACCGCCGACTGGTCGTTCTACGCGCTCAACCGCGCCGCCGCCCGTTTTCTCGCCGAAGAGGAAATCGCGCGCCGCGTCGCCTCGCCCGAGGAGACGCGCGCCAACCTCGCCGCCTGCGCCGCGGCGGGCGCGGTCGAAGCGCTGGTCTTCCAGCGGACGCCGCTCTTCATCGCGCAAACCCCGCCCTGTCCCACCGGCGGCGGAGCGTCCGGAACAGCCGCGGTATTCACCGACCGCCACGGCAAGACTCTCCGCAGCGCCCTGCTGGACGGGATGTGGATCACGACGGAGGATGCCCCGTTCGCCTGCGCCGGAGAGATCGCCGACCTGTTCGCCCTCGGGGTCAGCCACTTCCGCTGCGACTGGTCGTGGCGCATCGAGCCGTCCGCCGCCGTCGCGGCGGCCTGGCGCGCGGTCCGCGAAGGCGCCTCCCCGTCCGGCAGCCACGACGCCAACTTCAGCCGCGGGTTGAGGTAGAAAGGTCCTGCAACACGCGCAGCGTCTCCTCGACGAGTTCCTGTCCGCCCTGCGGCGAAACCAGGTTGCAGAACATGCTCGCGCTGTACCCCTTCCCCCATGCGCCCCGCTCGGTGCAGAGGTAGGTGCCGCCGTCCTCCCCGGGCTGTCCCGCGAGCTGCACGATGAAGGTCTGGGTGAACGGACTGCGCGCCTGCATGCGGTGCTGGAAATCCATGTAGAGCTCGAAACGGTTCGAGGCGAAGGCGACATCGCCGATGCGCAACGCGTGCAGCTCCATCGGCAGCTTTGGCTCGCGCTTCTGGAGTTCGAAGCGGTTGATGGCGCGGAGAAAGCGGTTGCGCCCGGCCACAAGCCGCGAGTTGTGGTAGAGGCGTTCCTCCGGGGTGCCGTCCATCTTGAACGGCTGCCGGTTCAGTTCCTCCAGGCCGCGGCGCGCGTAGGCGGCCTCCTCGTCGGTGATCAGGCGGCGGGAGAGATGGACGGTCTTGACCACGTGCGAGAGCGGCAGCGCGGTTTGAATATCCCGGGCGGCCCACGCCAGCACCTCGGAGAAGGCGGCCGCCACCCGTTCGGCGATATCCTTGCGGGCGGCGCGCTCGGTCTGCAGACCGGTGCCGTACTTGAGGGCGAAGCGGCGCGCCTGCGCCGGCTTGTAGTGCAGCAGCCGCGGCGAGAGGTCACCGCCAGCGGCGCACTGCGGCAGGATGAAGATGTCGCCGTGCTCCCTGCGGATGGCGAGGCGGACATCGTGCCAGTAGTCGGCCGACAGCCTGTATTCGTGTTCCGAGTTCTGCGAAGGACAGGGAACATTGACGATGGCGCCGGTCAGCCTGCCCGCCGGATCAAACGTGTAGAGCAGGTTCACGAAGGGATCGGCGCCCGCCTCATAGTGGCTGAAACCCGGATCGTTGGTGTTGCCGTACATCGCGGCGTGGCCGTTCAGTCCGTGCGTCGAATTCACGACCGCGCCGGGACGCTTGGAGAGGTCGTCGAAATAGACGACGCGGCGGCTGTGGGAGACGACCGCGAAACCGTACCCGTAGGCGATCCCGCCCGGCGCGCGTTTTCCGTAGGCCTCGCAGACCGCCTCGCCCGCCTGCGCCGCGAGAAAGTGGCGGTAGTCGTCGCTGGAGGCGATCGCAATGCCGTCGTGCGGCACTTCGGCGGTCAGCGCGGTCGAGGTGTTGTTGTTCAGATCCCGCTTCCCGCTGTCGGCGTAATGGCTCGGACCCGTGTGCGCGTGGGTCGCGTTCATCAGGATCTTGTCGACGGGGATCGCGGGATTGCGTGCCGCCACGGCGGCGCGCACCTCGTCGAGCAGGCCGCTGCGGATCACGACCAGGTCGGCGGAAAGAAAAACAACGAGGTCGACGCCGTTGTCCACAACCAGGGCGGTGACCGTCACCGGATCCAGGATGCCCTGCGAGACGCGCATGTGGAATTGGCCGGGGATGTTGATGGGTTTGTCGGTGCTGACATCACGCGACGCCCAGCCGATTCTCAGTTCATTCATTTCAGACCTCCATGCGCCAACAGTGGTTTGGGCAACGGTTCCGGAGCCAGCGGCGCGCCCCCGCGATTTGTGCAAGCAGCGTACCCCTTCGGCGGCGGAACGACAAGGCCGCGCGTCCCGGGACGGCTACCGGACATGGACGACCGACTCGGTCTGAATCGATTCGATGGCGGCCTGGAGCACCTTCTGCGCGGCGAGTCCTTCGGCCCCGGAGCCGTCGATCCGATCGGGAGCGACACCGGCGGTGACCTGTTCCAGGAAGGTGTGGATGCGGTTGCGGAAGGTGTCCTCGAAATCGCGCATGCCGCCGAACACGGGGTTGGTGTAGACCGTCTTCTCCAGATTGCCGGCGGGATAGAGCGTCACCTCGCGCCACATGTCTTCGAGCACGAAGCGGGCGCCGGTGCCCGCGACCTCGCACCGCTCCATCGGATGGCCGCGTTCGATGTCGTAGCTGCCGGTCAGCGAGCCGACCACGCCGTTCTTGAACTTGAGGTTGAACTGCGCCGTCGACCAGATGGCGCGGCCGGGCGCCTTGGTGACGAAACACTGCACCGCCTCGACGTCGCCGCAGAAGTACCGCATGACGTCGACCGTGTGGGGATGCAACGCCTTGATCTGGAAGAATGGCGCGCTCTCGGTGGGATTCTTGATCCACATTCCCATGTTGACGAAGAGGAGGTGGCCAAGGCGTCCCTCGTCGACCCACTTCTTGGCCAGCCGGGCGGCCGGTGTGAAGCGGTGGTTGAGGTCGACGCCGAGGCACAGCCCCTTTTCGCGCGCCCGCGCCACCATCTCCTCGCCCTTGGCGATCTCGTTGCTGATCGGCTTCTCGCATAGCACGTGGCAACCGGCATCGAGCGCCTGCATCGTCGGCAGGTGGTGGTCGCTGCCGTACTCGTAGCCGCCGGTCGCGACGCTGCAGAGGTTGGGCGCGAGGACGCGCAGCATCTCCGCCGCATCGTAGAAGGCCGGCACCCCCAGGCGTTGCGCCGCCTGGTCGGCCCGTTCCCTGACGATGTCACACACCCCCACCAGCTCGGCCAGCGGGTCCTCCTGGTACAAACGGGCATGGCGGTTGCCGATGGGTCCCATGCCGATCACGCACACGCGCAGCATCTTGTCTCGCTCCTCTCTCCCGCAGCGGGAGTTCCGTAGCCGTAGTCCCGCATCGCGGGCGCGAAGAAGTCAAAGTAGTTCACGCCGCCGTCGGTCCGCCAGCGGCCGACCGCCTCGGGCCGCACCGGGATGCGCGCCAGCGGGATGCCGAGAAAGGCATCGAGCCGCGCCAGCGTCGCCTCCTGGCGCAGCACGAAATCCTCGAAACGGACCTCGATCCAGTGCGCGGGCTTGACCGTGGCCCGCACCAGATCGTACTGGTATTTCCACGAGACCGCGCGGCGCAGCCGCTCGTCGTCGGTCGGCGGGTACGGGATGCCGAAGGTCCGCAGGTCATCGGTCACGTGGGAACCGACGATGCAGTCGCGCGGATCGCGGATCCAGAAGATGTATTTCATCTCCGGGAACATCCGGCGGATCCAGGGAAAAACCAGCGTGGTCTCGGGAATCTTCCACCCCTTGTGCTCCGCCCGGCTCTCCAGCACGCTTTTCAAGTAGGAATGGATCAACCGGGTGAAGGCTTCCGGAATGGGCATCGTCTCCAGAGCGGAGAAGTCCCATTTC
The DNA here is from genome assembly GCA_964451945.1 of uncultured Lentisphaerales bacterium. Lineage (GTDB taxonomy): Bacteria > Verrucomicrobiota > Kiritimatiellia > RFP12 > JAAYNR01 > JAAYNR01. Next base: position 587 of record CAYVKQ010000220.1, on the reverse strand, counting down.
AGATCCCCCTGCCAGCCCACGTGCCGGGCCAGCACGCGGCAGGCCTCGTACATGTCGCCCGGCGGCAGCAGATCGCCCGAGACGTTGAGGGGTTCGCCCATGAAGACACCGCTCTGCGAGAGGGTGTGCGACATGGCGCGCGTGCCGGAGTGCCCCCGGCCGATGACGGTGACGAGCATGGCGGTCCTTCTACAGCGCTTTCTGACCGCGCTGGGTCTGCAACTCCCGCTGCTGAAGCGCCTGCGCCGCGCCGGGCGACCCGATGTGCATGGTGTCGTAGGCCTGCTGCGAGGTCTTGAACGGACCGCACCCCTGGCCATGCCAGTTCAGGTTGGTCATCATGGGGTTGGTGCGGCCGGTCTCCTTCTCCCGCCTGGCGATCCAGGCCTGCATGCGGGCCTCCAGCATCGCCACCACGGCGGGTTCCCTGCCGGCCACGTTGTGAAGCTCTTCCGGATCCTTCACCAGGTCGTAGAGCTCGACCTCGGGCTTGAAGTGGAAGTCGGGTTCCAGTGCGTGAATCAGCTTCCAGTGCGGCGTGCGCCAGCCGTGCTTGCGCATCCAGGTGCATTCGGTGATGTAGAACT
>CAYVKQ010000219.1:0-5599 GCA_964451945.1 uncultured Lentisphaerales bacterium | reverse complement strand
GCACGGTATACACTGTCTTCGTCGGCTTCGGGGGCGTGAACCCAAGCAATTGGGGGGTTAGTTTTTTCATGCGCCTGTAGGCTACAGGCAATCGCCTCCGAAGCCGACATTTTTGTGAGAGTTTTTAGGAGTTGCCCCGTTTCACTCCCCCGCATAATAGGTGCCGATCATTTGAGAGCCGAGGTGCAGCAACAGGTGGATTCCGGCCTGATCCAGGGCGGAGTCATCGCTTCAACGCGGTCGGATGAGATCATCGCGGCGGGCCGGCAGTGCGTAAAGCCCGAGGCGCGGCCCATGACGGAACACTCGCGTTTCGACATCGCCTCCGTCGGCAAAGTCTTCACGACCGCCTGCCTGGTCCGGCTCATCATCGAGGGGAAGGTGGATCCGGATGCGCCGTTCACCCGGTATATTCCCGGGCATATCCTGGGGGAGGCGTGCGGGATCACGGTGCGGGACCTGGCCATGCATGTCGGCGGCTTCGACAACAGCAAGCCCTACAACTCCTTTGACCCGGAGGTCTTCGACCGCGAGCTGTTCAACAAGCGGCCGGTCCGCCCCCGGCTGGAGGCGTTCGAGTACGCCTGCTCCAATTTCATCACCCTGGGCAAGATCGTCAACCGGCTCTCCGGCCTGGACCTCGACGCGTTCGCCCGGCGGCATGTCTGGGGCCCGCTGGGCATGACGGAGACCACCTGGATCGCGCCGGGCGAGGGGCCGCATGAGGTGGAGCACTGGTTCCCCAACCGCCCGGCGGGGCAGCACAACGACGATGATTGCTTCAAGGCGCCGTTCCCGCTGGGCAGCGGCAGCTGCTTCTCCACCATCCACGACATGCTGCGCTTCGCCCGGGATCTGCTGGAACGCCGGATCTTTCCGCGGGCGTACTACGACCTGATCTTCACCTGCGGCTTCGAGAAACAGGGGATCCGGCGCAGTTTCGGCTGGGACATGACTGACGCCAAGCGGCCCCGGGGGCTCTCGCGCCAGACCATCTTCCACTCCGGTTTTACGGGTCAGGCCGTCTGCGTGGACCCGCAAAACGAGTTTGCCGCCGTGGTGCTCACCTCGCGCACGGGCGACTGGCAAGCGGCCTACGACGGCCGCAACCGAGTGATCGAAGCCCTCTTCGGGCAATAGCTCTTGTCTCCTGTCCGCGAAAACCCCAGCGAAATCAAGCGACGGGCGACGGGCGACAAGCGCAATCCATGAAAGCTGATGGTAACGCCTACTTTTTCGCCCGCGCGCGCTTGCGGAGCTTCGGGTACGCGGCGGCCGCGGGGGTGGACGCAGGTGGCGCGGGCGGCTCCCCTTCCAGACCCCGCCGCAGCTCCCGCAGTTCATCGCGCAGGGTGGCCGCGCGCTCGAATTCGAGCGCCTCGGCGGCCGCCAGCATTTCGCGCTCCAGCTCGGCGATGGCCGCCTGCGCGTCGTACTGTCCGGGGGTCTCGGCGACGGCCCGCTCGATCTCCCGCGCGCGCGCCTCGGTCTCCAACTGGCCGCCGAGCGCCCGGCGGACGCTCTGCGGCTGGATCCCATGTAAGCGGTTGTAGGTTTCCTGCCGCTGCCGCCGCTCGGCCGTCACCGCGATCATCCGCCGCATCGCCTCGGTCTCGTGGTCCGCGTAGAGGATCACCCGCCCGTCGACGTGGCGTGCCGTCCGCCCCGCCGTCTGGATCAGCGCCGTGTCGGAACGGAGAAAGCCCTCCTTGTCGGCGTCCAGCACCGCCACCAGCGCCACCTCGGGGAGGTCGAGCCCCTCCCGCAGCAGGTTGATGCCGATCAGGCAGTCGAACGCTCCCTGGCGCAGCCGCCCGAGGATCTGCACGCGCGCGATCGCGTCGATGTCGGAGTGGAGGTACTCGACCCGCAGCCCCGCCTCGCGCAGGTACTGCGAGAGGTCCTCGGCCGTCCGCTTGGTGAGCGTCGTCACCAGCACGCGGCCGCCGCGCGCCGCCGTGCGCCGGATCTCCTCCATCACGTCGTCGATCTGGCCCTTGAGCGGCCGCACCTCGACGGGCGGGTCGAGCAGCCCGGTCGGCCGGATCACCTGCTGCACCGTGCGGGCGCTCACCTGCCGCTCGTAGGGGCCGGGGGTGGCGGAGAGGAAGACGATCTGGCCGACGCGGTCGAGGAACTCGTTGAAGCTGAGCGGCCGGTCGTCCTTGGCGGAGGGGAGGCGGAATCCCCAGTCGACGAGCGTCTGCTTGCGCGCCTGGTCGCCGTTGTACATGGCGCGGAGCTGCGGCAGGGTGACGTGCGACTCGTCGATGACCGTCAAAAACTCCCCCTCGAAATAGTCGAGCAGGCAGGCGGGAGGCTCGCCGGCGGGGCGGCCGCTCAGGTGGCGCGAGTAGTTTTCGATGCCGTTGCAGTAGCCGAGCTCGCGCAGCATCTCGAGGTCGAAATCGGTCCGCTGCTTGATCCGCTGCGCCTCCAGCAGCTTGCCCGCGCCCTCGAACTCCCGGACGCGCGCCTCCAGCTCTTCGCGGATCGCCCCGGTGGCGGCGGCGATCTTCTCCTGCGGCATCACAAAGTGGCGGGCCGGCGAGATCACCGCCCGCTTGAGCTCGACCCCCGCGCGCCCCGAGAGCGGTTCGAGCGTGCGGATCGACTCGACCGTGTCGCCGAAAAACTCCAGCCGCACCCCCTCGGTGCTGTAGGAGGGAAAGATGTCGACGCAGTCGCCGCGGACGCGGAAGGTGCCGGGCTCGGGCTCGAAGTCGTTGCGCCGGTACTGGATCGCCACCAGCTTCTCCAGCACGCGGTCGCGGCCGGCCTCGTCGCCCGGACGCGTGTCGATCAGCATCGAGCGGTAGTCCTCGGGCGAGCCGAGGCCGTAGATGCACGAGACCGAGGCGACGATGATCACGTCGCGGCGCCCCAGGAGCGCGTTGGTCGCGGCGAGGCGGTAGCGTTCGATCTGCTCGTTGATGGAGGCGTCCTTCTCGATGTAGGTATCGGTCTGGGGAATGTACGCCTCGGGCTGGTAGTAGTCGTAATAGCTGATGAAGAACTCGACGGCGTTGCGCGGGAAGAACCCCTTGAGCTCGGCGAAGAGCTGGGCGGCGAGCGTCTTGTTGTGGCTCAACACCAGCGTCGGCCGGCCCCAGGCGCGGATGACGTTCGCCAGCGTGAACGTCTTGCCGGAGCCGGTCACCCCCTCGAGGGTGAGGCGGGCGTCGCCCGTTCCGAGGCCGCGCACGAGCTCCGCAACCGCCTGCGGCTGGTCGCCGGCGGGGAGAAAGGGGGCCTCCAGTTGAAAGGGCGAATCGTGCGGCATGTCGTCAGATCCCCAAGGGGTCGAGGTCGAGCCTCTTCAGGTTGTGCGACGTGGCGATCGTGTAGAGGCGGTGGAAGAGCCCCTGCTGCGCGAGCAGGGCGTCGAAGGTGCCGTCCTCGACCACACGCCCCTCGTCCATCACCAGGATGCGGTCGACATGGCGGATCGTCGACAGGCGGTGGGCGATCACGAACACGGTCCGCCCCTTGAACAGCTCGCCCATCGACTCCTGCACCAGGCTCTCCGACTCGACGTCGAGCGCCGAGGTCGCCTCGTCGAGCAGCACGAAGCGGCGGTTCATGATCATGCAGCGCGCGATCGCCAGCCGCTGCCGCTGTCCGCCCGAGACCTGGGTCCCGCCCTCCCCCACCAGATGATGGATGCCGGCGGGGAAGGCGCTCGCGAACTCCCAGGCACGGGCCCGCTTGAGCACCGCCTCGATTTCGGCATCGGTCGCCTCGGGCGCGGCATAGCGGAGGTTGGCGGCGATCGAGGTGTCGAACAGGTAGGGGTCTTGAAGCACCACGCCGTACTGCATGCGGTAGGCGCGCAGCGGCAGGCCGCGGATGTCGGCGCCGTCGAGGGTGATGCGGCCGGCCTGCGGATCGTGGAAGCGCATCAGCAGGTTGACCAGCGTCGTCTTGCCGCTGCCGCTGCGGCCGACCAGGGCGACCGACTGTCCGTAGGGGACGCGCAGCGAGACGTCGCGCAGGACCGGCTTGCCGGGCTCGTAGGCGAAGGTGACGCCCTCGAACGCCAGATCGCCGCGGATCTCCCGCGGCATCGCGGCACCCGAGGCGTCGGCGACCGATGGCATCGTATCGAGCACCGTATAGAGCTGGTCGAAGGCGGTCTTGGCCGACATGAACTGCCCGTACATGTTGGTCAGCGCCTGCATCATGCCGATCAGCGTCCCCTGGTAGCCCATGAACGCCACCAGCGTGCCGATCCCGACCGCGCCCTCGCCGTGGATCACCAGCGCCGCGCCGCCGACGATCACCACCGACGTGATGAGGTAGCTCAGCCCCTCGGTGACGAAGCTCAGCTTCATCCCGGCGAGCATGGCGTCCATCCACCTGCGCATGGTCGGCCACAGCTCGCTCTCGAACTCGCGCTGGATCACCGCCTCCATGGCCGACGCCTGGACCGTCTTCACCCCGCGCAGCTTGTCCATGATGATCCCGACCACGCGCATGCCCGCCTCGTTCGCGGCGCGGGTCTTGCGGTAGATGGTTTTGGAGAGGCGGCGCGCGGCGACCACGTAGCCCAGGGCGCCGACCACGATCACCGCGGTCAGCGGCGGGCTCAGGTAGAGGCAGAACCCCAGGCTGAAGAGCAGACCCACGGCGTAGGTCGCCAGTTGCTGGAAGACGGCCGCCAGAAAGCCGCCCAGGGTGTTGATCGAGTTGCCGAAGACGCGCTCGTAGAGAAAGCCGCTCGGATACTGGTTGTGGAAATTGAGCGACAGGTGCTGCAAATGCTGGAAACTGATTTTGCGCAGATCGCGGATGATCGACTGCTGCACGAAATAGACCTGGCGCATGGCGGCGAACCACAAACCCATGCGCACGTACATCACCAGAATATAGCACCCGCCCGCCGCCACCGCCTTGACGATCATCCGCTGCGGGATGACGACATCGATGACGTATTTCGGGAAGAGGGGCATCACGGCGACGGCCATGCCGACCAGCGCCACCAGCGACATCGCGCCCGAGAGGCGTCCGCGGTAGCTCCGGACATAGGGGCCGAAACGCCGCCGGATGTCGCGCCAGTGATACTCGCGCACCTCCATGCGCGGCGCTTCCTGCTGACTGCCGGACAACGGAACCTCGGTTTTCTTCGCCATTTTCCCCTTCGGCCCTTTGGGCACTGAAAACGACTGTAGTTTACTCCAACGGGCAGTCCGGGTCAAAAACCGCTGCAAGCCCGCCGTATACGCCATGGCCGCGTCAAAATCAGGGCGAGGGGCGGTGAGCGAAGCAGGCGGAGTTGCGTGAACGGCCTCGGAGCGTGGCGGAAAGGGTGGGTTTGGGGTCGGCGCGGCGCGGGTAGCCGTTTTGGGCAAATGCGGCGTACCACCCGCTCCGGCGGTCGCGCCATCGCCGCATCCACTATCCGCCTGCCTGACAGTCACTTTCCCACCGGCCCGGCGCAGCCATGCCGCAGAACAGGGACCGGAAAATGCCGCTGAAGGATGACGGAAAATAGAAAACGCAGCTTATGCATGATTAATGCCGAATAGGTTAGCAGCGTTGTCCCAGAGAATCTGCCGCTGCTGATGTGTCGTGAATGGCAGTTTGAGGAAGGCGCGCA
>CAYVKQ010000218.1:390-5617 GCA_964451945.1 uncultured Lentisphaerales bacterium | reverse complement strand
CAAGCCCGCGCCGATCTCGAAGCCGCCAAGCGCGAGATCGAAGCCCTCATCCTCGGCAAGGATCTCACCGTATGAAGCTTTCGCAGTTCCTTCCCTTGGCGATCTTGGCGTCGTGGCGGTTCCATGACAGTCGGGGGTTTCGTCGGAAAAGGAGCGTTGTCGTATGAACGAGAACCAACAATTTCTTACCTTTGTGGGGAATCGGCTGCTCTTTCCAGAATGAGAAAGCCGGATCGTGGGATCGATGATGGGGCAGAGGCTGTGGTTGGTGGCCGCGGGCGCTGAGCGGAGCAGTGTGCATCACCTGGACGATGGATCGTCTACGGCGGGGTCCGGTTCCGCGTCCGCTTCGCGCGCTTGCAGGCGCCAGACGGCGGCGAGCAGGGCGGCGTACCAGACGACGATCAGCACCGCCGGCGGCGGCGGCACGTGGAGGGTCGAGCCGGGAAGGCCCGCGGTCAGGCGCGAGGCGGCCACCATGACAACGGTGCCGCACGCCGCGGCGTGGTTGAAGACCTCGGCGGCGAAGGTGGAGACGGCGCTCGACAGGACCGAAAGCGTGCCGGTGATCGTGATCAGGAAGGCCGCCGGCACGACCACCAGGTTGGCGAGCAGGCCGCCCGGCGTGAACCGGCCGAAATAGAAGGCCGTGATTGGGACCGAGGCAAGCCAGGCGGCAAGGCTCATCGCCAGCGTGTCGGCGAGGGCGCGGCGGATCTGGTGGCGCCACACGGCCATCCGCACCGCCCATGTCTGGCGCGGCAGCCGCGTCCGTTGGGTCGTGAGGCGCTGGGCGAGGCGGTAGAGGGCCGCGGTCCGCGCCGCCGAACCCTCTCCCAGCACCTTCCGGCAGACGCGGGAGCAGGGCGGGAAGAGCAGGATGATGCCGGCCATGGCGGTGTAGGAGAGGAGGAAGCTGAGGTTGAACAGGTCGCCCGGACGCCATGCGATCTGCAGGAGCGCGGCGGCGGCCAGCGCGCTCGGTCCGTCGGGCTTGCGTCCGAGCAGCGGAGCGCCGAAATAGATCGCGGCCATCAGGCAGGCGCGCATGGCGCTGGGGCTGGCGCCGGTGAGCAGCGTGTAGGCGGCGAGGAGCGGGATCAGCGGAATGCCCCAGTGGTTGCGGGGGAGGCCCAGGAACGACAACGCGGCCGCCATCACGGCGGCGACGAGGCCGATGCCCAGTCCCGAGATGGCGAAGACGTGGATCGTCCCCGAGTCGCGGAAGACGGCGTTGATCTGCCACGGAATCTCGCTCCGCGTGCCCAGCAGCATCGCCTGGATCAGCGTCGGGACGACGGGCCACGTTTCGATGCCCAGCGCCAGCCGCCGCGCCGCCGAGCGGCGCGCCCGGTCGGCTGCGGGGCGCCAGTCCCGGAAGCGGGGCGGCGCGAGGCGCACGCCGTCGCCCGCGCGGCTGTTGAGTGGGAGGTAGGGGGTGTGCGAACCGGTGTCGAGACCAGGCAGGCGCGTGCGGAAGCCCCAGGTTTCGCCGACGGCCGGCGGCGGTTCGTCGCCATACCATCGCACCCACACCGGCGTCTGTGTCAGCGCGCAGGAGCCGCCGTCGCTGTCGATCACGGCCTGGCGCAGCGGCACGACGGGGCGGCGCGTCCGCCTGCCCGGGGGGCGCATGCCCGAGGCGCGGTCGATGATGCCCCGCACAACCACCGTCTGCCGCGCGTGGAGTCCGATCCAGGCGTGCTCGTCGCGCAGCCTTCCGGCGGAGACGGCGCCGGCGAAGAACCCGGCGCTGCAGACTGCGGCTGCAGCGGCAAGGAGGGCGGCGCGCGCGGACGGCGCGCGCCACGCGCAGGCGGCGGCCGCGACGGTCGCGCAGAGGGCGAGGCCGACGGCATGCCAGCCGGAACCGCCGCCGGTGAGTCCGGCCGCGGTCCCCGCCAGAAACAGCATGGCGACGCCGACCAGAGGCCGGCGCGGTGGCGCGATGGGGCGCATGGGCGGTCCCCTTCTACCCGGCAGTGATCGGTGAGCGGTACATATGGAAAGGGAGTCCGGGGCGGGGTCAGCCCGCGCGGTGGACGAGCCCGCGCGTCGGCCGGCGCGCGGCGGTCATCCGGTCGCAGGCCTCGCCGGGAAGGCTCAGCAAGCGGATGCCGGCGTCGATTGTCGCCCGGTAAATCCGTTCCATGTCGTTGTAGCCGGGCTGCGAGAGATTCAGACCGTGGAGGTTGGGGAGCGCGGCGAGGATCGGGTAGATGTGTTCGACGCGGCCGCAGGAGTGGACGCACCCGCCGTAGCGCGCGAGGAGTGCGGCGTCGTAGGGAAGCGAGAACTCGCGGTAGATCGCGGGCGAGATGTTCATCCCCGAATCGAGGCGCAGGAAGATCAGGCCGCGGTGGAGCATGCCCCAGTGGCAGGCCCAGTCGGGGTGGGGCGGCGGGGTGAGGGCGTGCCAGGCGTCGAGGACGCGCTGGTAGGTCTCGGTGATCAGCTGCAGCGAACGGTGGACCAGGCCGGGCTCGTCGTAGAACGCCGTGAACAGGTCGTTGCCCCAGAGGAGTTCGGCGATGTCGAGCGGCCCCTGGAGGTCGGGGTGGTAGAGGTGGACGAAGCGGGACAGGTTGGGACGCGAATCGAGCGCCGCGCGCAGCCGGCGACCCGCTTCGAACACGCGCGCCCCCTGGCCGTCGGTTACATCCGGAACGCCGCGGTCGACAAGGGCGCGCACTCCCTCGATGCCGCCCGCCAGAGGCTGGGAGGTGGGCAGGGTGTTGTAGACGTCGTCCATGATGTGCACCGGCGCGCCGAGGATCGAGGCGAGGATGCACGAGCCATAGTTCGAGCGCACGCACGGAATCTGGCCCGAGGACGAGGCGAGTACCTGCGAACAGCCCGCGAACTGTTGCAGCAGCATGGCGTCGAAGGCCTCTTCGGTATCGCCCAGCGTCTGATTGATGCGGATCTCCGGCCAGGCGATGCGGCTGGGGGCGGGCGTGCGCCGGGGCGCGAAGAGGGCCTCCGGGTCCGGAAGGCCGTGTGTCAGGAAATCAAGCCACTGCGCCGTCAGGGCCGACTCGTGCCCGGGGTCGATGCGCGATTCGAGATCGTCCAGCAGGCGGTCGAGTGCCGGCATGTTGCAGCGCCTTTAGAAATCGTCTGAAAGCTCGATGCGGATGGTGCGGCTCTTCATCGCTTCGGTCTGCGCGGCGTCGTAGGGTTCCCGGTCGGATTCGGGCCGTCCCCAGAGCGTGCCGTCCTCGGAGGCGTCGGGGACACGGATCGGGTTGCCGCACGCCGGACATTCCGATGCGGTGTCGGCCATGTCGGCATGGGCTTCGATCTCCTGTCCGCACGACACGCAGCGGAACGAAATGAAGGCGGCCTCTTGCTCGGTCTGCTGACTCACGGTGATGCCTTGTTGATGACGGTTGATGCAGAACGTGAAAGCAGTTGCAACAATAGCCGAAAGCGGCACTGCTGTCCAGAGTTGTCGCCGGAGTGAGCCGTCGCGGCGCGCGTGGCGGGCGGCGCGCCGCGACAGCATTCCGGCTGCTAGACCGACGGATTGGCGGCAAAGGCGCCGCCGCGGCACCGCTTGAGGTAATTCAGGGCATGGACCTGGCCCGTCATCTCGAGGTCCCCGCGGTACACCGGATCGTGCCATCCTTCGATGTCGACGCAGCCGGTCCAGTTCTGCTGGCGGAGTTCGGAGAGGATTGCCGTCCAGTCGCTGTCGCCAAAGCCCGGCGAGCGGTGGAAGGCCCAGGGGATGGGTCCGTTGATGCCGTACTCGCGGATCACGTCCCATTTGATGGTGGCGTCCTTGCCGTGGATGTGAAAGATCTTCTTGGCCCATTTGCGCAGTTGCGGCACAGGATCGATCAGTTTCACCATCTGGTGGCAGGGTTCCCATTCGAGGCCCACGTTGGCGGCGGGAAGTTCATTGAACATCATTTCCCAGGCGGCGGGGTACTGGGCGATGTTCCAGTCGCCGGCATTCCACGAGCCGCCCATGCAGCAGGTCTCGAAGGCGAGGCGCACGCCCTTGTCCGCGGCCCGTTTGGACAGCTCGCCGAAAATCTTCTTGTAGGCTTTCATGCTCGCGTCGATCGGCTTGTCGATCAGCCGGCCCGCGAAACCGCAGACCAGATCGGCGCCGAACAGGTGGGCGTTGTCGATGCACGTCTTCCAGCCCTCCAGCGTCTTCTCGTGCTTCGCCGCGGAAGGGTCGAGTGGATTGCCGAAGATCCCGAGTGCGGAGATGACGGCCCCGGAGCCGTCGAGGGTTTTCCTGACGTCCCTCGCCAAGGCCCCGACGTCGCAGTCGCCCAGCTCCTGCCAGAAGGTGATTTCGAACGACTCGAAACCGTGGGGGAGGATCTGGGCGATCATGTCGGCCGAACGGGCGTTCCCGCCGACAAGCGTTCCGATGCGGATGTCCTGATGATCGATTCTGCCGGTGTTCATGTCTTTGCCCTTCAGTACTTGATCGCGACGCGTCTGCCTTTGCGCGAACTTTCGATCGCGCCGAAAACCATCGCGAGGGATTTGATGTTGTCGTGGCATTCGCCTTGCGGGGTCGGCCCGCCGTCGAGGGCCCCGAGAAATTCCGCGAGCGCGCCGCTCATGGCGGGGGCCGTCGGCACGGGCTCGACGGCGCATGGCGCGGTGGGATGCTGGAATCCAGTGGCCTCGGAGACGATCGCGCCCACGGGCGGCTGGTCGCGCTCGTAGACGACCGAGCCCTGTTCGCCGACCAGGCGCCAGTCGCCGTGCCACGAGGTCGCGAGGCCATTGGCGCACCAGCTTCCCATATAGGTGAAGACGATGCCGTCGGACATCTCGAAAATGCAGGAGGCAGCCACATCGCCCTTATACCAGGAGCCCCGGGGGTTGAACTCCTTGGCATAGACGGCAACAGGATCCGCGCGGCTGATCATGCGGGCGAGATCGAAATGATGAATCGACATGTCGAGGATCAGCGGACTGTCCATCTCGTCGCGAAAACCGCCGAAGTGGGCGCCGATGTAGAAGGAGCAATTCAACGTGGTCAGGGCGCCGAACTTGCCCGAGGCGACGAAACGCGCAAGTCCGGCGTGGACGTCCACATAGCGGCGCGATTGCGAAACCATGTAGAGTTTTCCGGCGTCCTCGGAAGCCTTGACCATGCGACGGGCCTGGGCCATGGACTGCGCCATCGGCTTTTCGCCCAGCACGGGATATCCGGCGCGCAAGGCTGTGCACGTGACCGAACAATGGGCGT
>CAYVKQ010000218.1:0-380 GCA_964451945.1 uncultured Lentisphaerales bacterium | reverse complement strand
AAATCGGGACGGATCGTCCGAAGCGCCTTTTTCAAATCTGTTGATATGACGGGAGACAGCGCATATTTCTCGGCCTGGGCCTTTGCCCGCGCGGGATCGAGGTCGACGATTCCCGCGACGTCGACTCCCGCGGTTTTGAGCACGGGCAGCCAGGCATTCGAGATCCCTCCGGCGCCGACGACAACAGTTTTCATACTCATACGATTGTGTTTGTGGAAAATATGCCGTGCCGATCCATCCATGTCCTTGCCCGGAGCCATGGAAAAGGCGTTGGACTCGAAGGACGATCCAACCGCGCACCTTCCTCGGTGCAACGGTGCGAGTTTACTTCTCGGAGCGGCGACATGTCCAGCTTAAAGACGGAGAAGCCCCAGCAATTC
>CAYVKQ010000217.1:0-5677 GCA_964451945.1 uncultured Lentisphaerales bacterium | reverse complement strand
CGGCGGCGGCAGCAACGCCATGGGGATCTTCACCGCCTTCCTCGACGACCCGGTCGAGCTGCTTGGCGTCGAAGCCGCGGGCGAAGGGCTCGACACGCCGCGCCACGCCGCGACGCTGAACCGCGGCCGCGTGGGCGTGCTGCACGGCTCGAAGTCCTATGTGCTGCAGGACGCCGACGGCCAGGTGCTCGAGGCGTGGTCGGTCTCGGCCGGACTCGACTACCCCGGCGTCGGCCCCGAACACGCCTTCCTCAAGGAGAGCGGCCGCGCCCGCTACACGTCGGTCACCGACGCCGAGGCACTCGACGCCTTCCACACCGTCACCCGTCTCGAAGGGATCATCCCGGCGCTCGAAAGCGCCCATGCCGTGGCGGCGGCGCTGGCCGCCGCGCGGACGCTGCCGCCCGAGCGGCACATTGTCGTCTGTCTCTCGGGCCGCGGCGACAAGGACCTCGCCCACGTCCAATCGCTCTCCTCGCCGCAGCACCTCTCGGAAGCCTGAACCATGAACCGATTTGAAACCACCTTCGGCCGTCTGGCCGCCGCCAACCGCAAAGCCCTCGTCGCCTACTTCACGGCGGGCGACCCTGGGTTCGACGCCAGCTTCGCCATCCTCGACGCCGCCTGCCGCGCCGGCGTCGATGTGCTCGAGCTGGGCGTCCCCTTCTCCGACGCCACCAGCGACGGCCCCGTGATCCAGGCCGCCGCCCGGCGCGCCCTCGACGCGGGAATGACCCTCGAACACGTCCTCGACCTCGCCGCGCGCCTCCGCGCGGCGCATCCGCGGACGCCGCTCGTCCTCTTCAGCTACTACAATCCCCTGCTCTCCTTCGGTGCCGGCCGCCTCGGTCCGGCGCTCACGGCCGCGGGCATCGACGGCCTGCTGATCGTCGACCTGCCGCCCGAAGAGGCGGACGAGCTGACGACCGTCCTCGGCGGCCGCGGCCTGCCGCTGATCCGGCTGGTGGCCCCGACGACCCCGCCTGCGCGGATGCGTACCCTGGCCGCCGACGCGGGCGGATTCCTCTACCTGATCACCCGCACCGGCGTCACGGGCTCGGGCGCCCTCGACCACGACGCTGTCGCCCGCCAGGCGGCGGCACTCAAACGACTCAGTCGCCTGCCGGTATGCCTCGGCTTCGGCATCAGCACCCCCGGCGACGCCCGCGCCCTCGGCCCGCTGGCCGACGGCATCGTCATCGGCAGCGCCTTCGTCACGCTCGCGCACGACGCCGGCGCGGACGCCCCCCGGGCCATCGCCGAGCGGGTCGCCGCCATCCGCGCCGCCCTCGACGCGTGAGCCAGCGGGCAGACACCGCGCTTTGCAGGTGGGCTCCTTCCCTGCTATACTGGCCGCATTCCCACGCCATGCATGGGCCGCCTGTGATGATGTCCAACCGTTCACCGCTCGCAAACTGGCAGGTTCTCTTCCTCAAGCCCCGCACGGAAAAGAAGGTCGCGGAGGTCTGTGCCGTCCATGCCGTTCCGCACTATCTTCCGCTGCGCACCGTGCCGCGCGTCTGCCAGCGCCGCAGATTCACGGTCAGCCTGCCGCTCTTCCCCGGCTACCTCTTCGCCGCCCTGGAGCATGAGACGCGTCTCACGGTGCTGCGGACGAACCACGTCATCCGCGCCCTGTCGCCGGCCAGCTCGGTCCGCCTCCTACGCGACCTGGTGCAAGTGCGGCGGGCGCTGGCGCTCACACCGGACCTCAAGCCGGTGCCGCAGCTGGCTCAGGGACAGCGGGTGCGGATCACCACCGGTCCGCTCATGGGCGCCGAAGGGACGGTCAGCAGCCTCGCGCGTTCGATGCACGTCATTCTGGCGGTCGATCTGATCGGCATGGGGGTGTCGGTCACCGTCTCCCGCGCCGATGTCGCACCGATTCAATAACACCGTTGCGTGGAGAGTGAACCATGTCCATCTGTCATCGTCTGGTTTACGGCGCGCTGCTGGCGGGGCTTGCCGTAGCGCCAGTGTCGGCGGCGGAGAAACCACAGCCCGCCACGGCGAAGCCTCAGCCCGTTGCCGCGGTGCCGCCAGAGGTCGAGACCTTCCTCGCCACGTCGCCGGAATACGACAAGGAGTGGCCGCCGGAATTCACCCAGTGGACCTTCGAGTCGGTCGGCGCGCTCTCTTCCGACACGTGGGCCTTCGGCAGCGTCCGCACCCCGGACACGCTGGCGGTGCGGGCGCAGCCGAAAACGTGGCGGGCCTATTTCCATGGCGTCCCGCGGGCGGCGGCCGGCGACGCCGTCTGGAACGGCAAAGGGGTCGCCTGGCGCCTGCAGGACAGCCGGCAGCTCCTCGCCGACGCCGTCTTTGCGACCCCGCAGCCCGGGACCGGGACCAAGACGGCGCCGCGGGCCTGCATCGCGGTCTACACGGCCGCGGACAACAAGATGATCGCCTCGATCGAGGTGGCGCTGACCCGCCCCGAAACCCGCATCCGCGTGATGAAGCACTTCTCCTACAACCGTCTCAACCTGTTGTGCGAAGACGCCAAACTCAAGCGCGGCTTCACGATCCCCGACCATGTGCCGCTGCGGCTGGTCTTCGGCGTCACCGCGGCGGCGGAGGCGGAAGCGTCGGCCAAGCCGGTCGCCGTCACGCTTGAGATTCAAGAGGGAGGTCACCTGTGACGCGGCGCGAGCGGTTGACGCGGACCCTCCGCGGCGAGCCGGTCGACCGGCCGGCCGTCAGTTTCTACGAAATCGGCTTTATCGATTACGACGCCGGCGACCCCGACCCGTACAACGTCCACAACGACCCCTCCTGGCGGCCGTTGCTCGAACTGGCGCGCACGCGCACCGACATCATCCGCGGCGTCAGACCGCTCATCTCCGCGGCAGGCTCCGACACCGCCGCGCGCCGGTGGCATTCCGAGACCGAAACCCGCGGCCGTTCCCGCTTTACGCGCGCCACCCTGACACTTCCGGGGCGCACCCTGACGCAGGTCACCCGCCGCGACGCCGGCACCGACACCGTATGGACGATCGAGCACCTGCTCAAGGAACCGGCCGACGCGGACGCCTTTCTGGAGGTTCCCGCGGCGGAGTGGGCGGTCACGGTCGACTGCGCGCCGCTCTTTGCTGCCGAGGAGGCGCTGGGCGACGCGGGGATCGTCTGCGTCGACACCGGCGACCCGCTCTGCGCCGCCGCCGCGCTCTTTTCGATGGAGGACTACACGGTCTTCGCGCTGACCGACCCCGACCGTTTCCACCGCTTGCTGGAGCACTTCTGCGCGCGGTTGTTGCCAGTGGTCGAGCAAACGGCGCAGGCGTTTCCGGGGCGCCTGTGGCGCATCTGCGGTCCCGAATACGCCTCCGAGCCGTACCTGCCGCCCCGCCTGTTCCATGAGTACGTTGTGGGGTATACCGGCCGCCTGGTCCGCGCGATCCGCGCCACGGGCGGCTTCGCGCGCATCCACAGCCATGGCCGCCTGCGCGCGGTCCTGCCGCACATCGCCGCCATGGGGGCGGACGGGCTTGATCCGGTCGAGCCGCCGCCGCAGGGAGACATGGAGCTGGCCGAGGTGCGCCGGGAGATCGGGCGCCAGGCGGTGCTCTTCGGCAACATCGAGGCCGCCGACATCGAGAACCTGCCGCCGGCGGCGTTCGAGCCCAGGGTCGCGCGGGCGCTGCACGAGGGAACCGCCGGGCCGGGGCGCGGCTTCGTGCTGATGCCCTCCGCCTGTCCCTACGGGCGCGTCATCAAGCCGTCGGTTCTGGAGAACTACCGGCTGATGGTCCAGCATGCGGAGGCGTTTGATCTCAGCGGCCAATGGCCAAACGCTTGATCAGCCGTTCCGGCAGATTGGCCTGCGCGTTGCGCTCCATGGCCGCTTCGACATCATAGGCGACGCGGCGGAATTCGATTGTTTTCGAGCGCGGGCAGAAGATCACGTAGGAGCTTCGCGGGTCGCCGTCGCGCGGCTGGCCGACACTGCCGACGTTGATGAAGTACTTCGTGCCGATGGCGACGTGGAACGTCGACGGCTCATAGCGGAAGACGTCGCCCCCTTGTTTGGAGAAAACAATCGGCACGTGCGTATGGCCGTGGAAGGAGAGCGTGGTGGACTGGTAGTTGAAATGGGCCTCGGCATCGAGCAAGTCGAAGACATACCCCCAGCGGTCCGGCATGTCGAGCGTGCTGTGGACTAGCCCGACACCCATGTGCAGCTTCTGCAGCGGCAAGTCGCGCAACCAGGCCACATCCGCCTCCGACAACTGCCGCCGCGTCCAATCGACGGCACTGGCCGCCAGCGGCTGGAAATCCCCCAAATGCTCGTCGTAGGAGCAGTAATGGTCATGGTTCCCCCGCACCGTCACGGCGGCGAGTTCATCGCGCACCAACGCGATGCAGGTGACGGGATCGGCGTTGTAGCCGACAATATCCCCTACGCACAGGAAATCGGTGACCGACTGACCGCGCGCATCGTCAATGACGGCCCTCAACGCGTCGCTGTTCGAATGGATATCGCCCAGAATGGCAAATCGTTTTTCCATGCATGTGACCCGAAGCGGTCTCTCCCCTCAGCCATGGATGCGCAACAAGGCCGCCGCCACCGCCAGGTCTTCGACCATGGTGATCTTGATGTTCGGCTTCTGCCATTCGACAAGCCGCACGGATTCCCCCAGTAGCTCGACTGCGGCGGCTTCGTCGGTCACAACCGCCCCATCCGCCTCGACTTTCCGGTAGGCCTTCTGCAGCAGGTCGAGTTTAAACGCCTGCGGCGTCTGCACCGCCCACAGCTTGGAGCGGTCCACCGTGTGATCAACCACCGCGCCCCGTTCGACATACTTCACCGTGTCGACGATGCGGGTCGCCGCAATCCCGCACCCGCTTTTCCGCGCGGAATCGACCGTTGCCGAGATCAGCTCGGACGTCACGCACGGGCGCGCGCCGTCGTGGACCACCACGATGCGCGTGTCGGGATCGACGGCCGCGAGCCCCTTCGCCACGGAATCCTGGCGCCGGGCGCCGCCGGCGACAATGTCCGAAACCTTCGACAGGCCGAACATCTGCACCACCGCCTTGGCCGCGACGAGCTGGTCTTTCCGTACGACCAGCACGATCTTGTCGACGTCGGTGCTCTCCTCGAACGCCAGCAGCGCCCACACGACCACGGGCTTCGGCCCCAGGCTCAGGAATGCCTTGTCGGTGCCGGATCCCATCCGTTCGCTCCGGCCGGCCGCCACGATGATTGCAGAAGTCATACGATCTCCTTGGCCTGCGGTACAGGAACGCATGCGCGCTGTCGGCACGTAAGCCATTTGTCCATAGCTTACCGGGTCGCCCGCCGACCGTCAAGGCATTGTGGCGTCCAGAAACACGAACCCGGTTTCGGCACGGCAACGGTTTCGGCTTGAACCGGACCGCAGCGCTGACGTATGATCCTGCCGATTCCAGGCCATTCGCGCGTTTGCCGGTGGCGTGTCCGCACAGCAGGGCCCATAGCTCAGTCGGTCAGAGCGGAGGACTCATAATCAAGGAAAATGCCTGTTTTATTGGGCTTTTTTAACAATATTGGGGTGTCGATGCCTCAATATACCACTGCTGGCTGTCACATTCCTGTCACAAGCGGCGTCCCAAAACCGTCACAGCATCTATCTCGTTCTTCGGCTGCGCCTGCGCAGTCTTTTTTTAGCATGAATTGGCAGGCACGGCGTCGGCT
>CAYVKQ010000216.1:0-5721 GCA_964451945.1 uncultured Lentisphaerales bacterium | reverse complement strand
GCCTCGTCCAGGATCAGATCGTCTTTTTTCTCGTCCTTGCCGTCGGCGGGCGGTTCCGCTTCCTCCTCCTGCAGCTTGCGCATCTCGCGCTCGGCCCGCGCCAACTCGCGCCGCGCCCCGTATTCGAGCGGAACGAAGGTGGTCTGCGTGATGTCGTACAGGTGCCACATCAGGCGGATGTGGGTGCGGTAGCGATCGCTTGCCGCCAGCCGTTCGGCGGCGCGGGGTTTGATCTCGGCCAGCCAGGGGCGGGAGTCGAACAGGGGAGTGAAATCGGTCGGCGCCACCTGCGACCAGGGGAGCGGGCGGTTCAGTTGGTCCTCGCCGATCTCCAGCGCGTCGAGCGACGACGGGATCACCACGTCGGGGACGACGCCGCGCAGCTGCGTCGAGGCGCCGGTGACGCGGTAGTAGTTGGCGCTGGTGAGCTTGATCGAGCCGGCCTGGGCGCCGCCGAGCGGCAGCACCGACTGGACCGATCCCTTGCCGTGGGTCTTGGAGTCGCCGACGATGATCGCGCGGCCGTAGTCCTGCAAGGCGCCGGCGACGATCTCCGATGCCGACGCGCTGGCGCGGTTGACCAGCACCACCATCGGCTTGCGGAAGGCGGGTCCGCCGGCGGGCGGCATGTTGAGCACCTGGACCTGCCACGCTTCGCGCACCTGCACCACGGGCCCCCCGTTCAGGAAGAGGGCGGCCACATGGACCGCCTCGCGCAGCGAACCGCCACCGTTGTTGCGCAGATCGAGCAGCAGCCCCTCGACCTTTTCGTCGTTGAGCCGCGCAATCTCGCGCGCCACATCGAGCGCGCAACTGCGGAATCCCGGCGTGCCGGGCCGCTGCATCGAGCCGTAGAACATCGGCAGCGCGACGACCCCCAGCGCGCGCGCGGCGCCGTCGGCGAGCGTCACCCGCGCCACCCGGCCGGTGGCGGCCTGCTCCTCCAGCTTGACGTCGTCGCGGACGAGGTCGACCAGGCGGGTGGAGGCGCCGGTCGGGTCGGAGGCCGAGATCACCAGCAGCACCACCTTGGTTCCCTTCTCGCCGCGGATCTTGCGCACCGTCTTGGAGAGGGGAAGGTGGAGGATGTCCTCGATCGGTTCATCGCCGTTGGGACGCAGGCGGATGTCGCGCGTGTCGCGCGCCGCCGGACCGCCGGGGATCAGGTCGACCACCAGCGCCGTGCCGTCCTCGGGGCGGAGCGTGGCGCCGATCCCGCTCAGCGAGAGGTTCATCTCGATGTCGAAATCCTCCCGTTTCTCGGGCGAGAGGTAGTCGGAATGGGGGTCGTAGGCGGCGGCCGCGGCGCTCATGCAGCGCTGGAAGACCCAGTCGCTGTCGGCGTCGTCGATCATGATCTTGAACTGCGTGTAGCGCCGGCTGACGAACTGCCCGGGCGTCTGGGCGAGCAGACTGGCGGCGCTGGCCGGGAGGTTGGTGGCGAGCGCGGACGGCGGGACGTTGGTTCCCCGCTGTTCGGCGTCCAGTTCGCGGGAGATCATGAACCCGAGGTAGTCGTTTTTCAGCCGCCGCCGCCACAGGTCGTCCTGTTCCGCCCGTGTCGCCGGCCAGGGTGCCTGCTTCCGCTTCCACTGGTACGACTCGTCGACCGAGAAATCGATGGGCGCGGCGAGGAAGTTGGTCACGAACTCCATACGCTGCGCCAGGCGCTCGCGGAACACCGCGAACACGTCGTACGCGAACGCCACGTCGCCACTTTTGAGCGCGTCGTCGATCCGCGAGCGCATCGGCTCGAACCGCGCGATGTCCTCCTGCAGGAAATAGGCACGGTCGTAGTCGAGAAAGGTCAGCAGGTTGGTCCACGTCTGCGCCGAGGCGGTGTCGTCGAACGGCTGCTGGGTAATGTGCCCCCGCTGCAGCAGGGTGACCACCTGGCGCGCCACGGCGGGGAAGTGCGGCAGCGGCGCGAGCGCGGCGCCGCCGTCCGCCGCCCGGACGCCCCAGGCGCAGCCGAACACCGCGGCCGCGGCCAAGCGCCTTCCCCACGCAGTCGGTGTTGAAGCTCCCAGTCGGTTTCCGATTGCCGTCGCCGGCCTGCCGGGCACTCGCATCATCCATCTCCCATCGTCTGTGGCGGTCATTCCGCTTCACAGCGCCTGTTTCAGAATCTCGACGATCCGCGTGCGGTCATCCTCCGTCAGCCCGGCCGCGCCCGTTGCCGCCGCCACCGTTTCGTGCAGGCGGTCGATGCCGCAAACCGTCACCCCGCCGACCGTCTCCAGCCCGCCGGCGAAGCCGCTGCCGGCGAAGCACAGCAGCGCCCGCACCGGCGGCGCCGCGGGGAGCCGCCGCGCCAGCGCCTCGGCGACCCGGGCGGTCAGGCGCGCCGCTTGCTGCACCGGGTTGCGCGACGGCGGGGCGCCCTCGAACAACACGGCGCCGGCGGCCGCGTCCACGTCCACCCGGCCGTCCCAGCATTTGGTTTCGACGACCCAGACCCCCGCGGGGCCGATGACGATATGGTCGATGTCGCCGCGCGCCGCGAGGCGCATTCCCGGTCCGCCGTCGACGCCGTGAAAGACCGCGAACCCCGGGGGCAGAGTGGCCAGCACCGCCGCCACGCGCTCTTCCCCGCGGGCCCCCTTGAAGAACGCGCGCACGCGGGCGGCGCTGCGTCTGGCGGCCACCCAGAAGGTCGCCGCCGCCAGCAGCAGCACGGCGCCCGCGGCCGCGGGGCGCACCGCCAGCAGGCCGAACGCCGCCCCGGCCAGCGCCACGCCGAGCAGCACCGGTCCCAGCGCGCGCATCAGGCCCGCCAACCGCGCGCGGTCGCCCGGGTCGCCGTAGACCGCCGCGCCGGTTTTCGTTTGTCTGTTTTGTCCGTTCATCAAAACCCGCACCGAAAAACGTGAAAAGAGATTATCGGGTATCGCCACCGCATCTGGCAAGCAACTCCTCCGGGTAAAAATCGGGGGTGCCACGGGGATGCGCCCGAACGGGGTTGACATCCTCTCGTGGAACCGGAAAAATGAAGACCCTGGGCATCGGTTCAGACAACCCCGCGCGGTGCGGGGATGGGACGGGTCGATGCGGCGGGGATTGTCCGCGACGGGGGCGGCTTCCACCGCCGGGAGGATGCGATATGTTCAAGACGTTGCGGTATGGCTGGTGCGTTCCGGTCCTGGCGCTGGCGGTGGCGGCGGCCCGCGCCGGCGAAGACCTCCGGCGGGATCTCCTCTTCTACATGTCGTTCGACGGGACCACCGACCTGTTCATGCCCGCGAAAGGGCTGATGCTGCCGGCCGCGTTCAGCCGCAACAGCCGGGCGCGGACCCCGGACTTCGAGGTATGCGAGCGGCACCAGCCGCGCTTTGCCGGCGGCAAGACCGGGCAGGGGATCTTTCTGGAATCGGGCGACTACGGCAATTACATGCGGGGGACAATGAACCATCTGCCGCCCGGGTCCGCACTGGCGGACGGCTTCCCGCGAGGCTTCGCCACCGGCGGCGCGGCCCGTGCCGCGAAAGCGGGCGCCGGACGCGTCGGCCAACGCGCGCTGCGGGTCGCCTGCGCGGGCGACGGCTATGTGGAGACCCGCATGGCCGACCTGCCCCACGCCATGCGGTATATCGGTTCGGTCTACGCGCGGGGCGAAACAGGCGGCGAGAAAATATGGGTATCGCTTCACGACCTTACCAACGGCGTCGTCTGCGAGACTGAGGCGGAACTCGGAACCGGATGGCGGCGGATCCACGTCGCCCTTCCCTATAACGAAGGAAAGGGCTCGTACGGCGGGAAAGAACTGAAGAAACCGATCGGGGCGGTCCTGCGCGTCTCTGGCGAAGCCGCGTCCGTCTTCCGTCTGGACGGGTTCATGATCGAGCAGGCCGGCATCCACTACTCGGACCGCACCGTCCCCTCCACCTGGATCGAGGGGGGCGGGAAACGCGCCACGGAGAGTCTCCTGGTCCGGGCGACGCCGGACACCCTGAACCCCGAAGCGGGCACCTTTGCCTTCTGGGCGAAATGCGAACCGGGCGGACTGCGGCGCACCCTGCTTGCCGTCGGCCTCGGCTGGGACACGCCCATCCACCTGGCCGTAGAAGGAGCCTCTTTGAACTACAGCTACTGCGGCAAAGGCGGCCGCGCGAACGCGGTGCTCACCAATGACTGGATGTTCCTGGCGGTCACGTGGAAGGGGAAGCAGAGCGTTCTCTTTGTCGACGGCCGGCCGGCGGTCGAGGTGACGGCCGGGAAGGGCCTCGCCGACATCGATGTGTTCAACCGCTCCACCTTCATCATGCCGGGGAACGCTGATGCAGGAGGCACGCGGACGCACGCGGAGGGCGTGATCGACGAGTTCCACGCCTTCGGCAGAAGCCTTGAACCGGACGAAATCGCCCGGCTGGCGGCGATGCAGGGGCCGCTGCTGGAGCCTTCGCCGGTGATGGCGAAGGCCGACCTGCCGGTCAAGACCTTCGCCCGCGACCTCGGCACCGCCCCGCTGAGGTTTGCCTTCGTCAACCGCGCCGCCAGAACGATCGCTCCGGTGACGGCCGCTGTTTCGCTCGACGGGGTGGACCTTCCCGCCTGGACCTACGCCTTTCCGCTCGCCGCCGGGGAAACCGGGGAAATCACCGTTCCCCTGCCCGTGGAGAAACTGGCGCCCGGCAGCTATCGCCTCAGGATCGACACGTCGTTCCCGGGAGGCGGGTTGAAGTCGCAGATGGATGTCCGCGTCGCGGAAGCCCGGAACCCCGAGCGGCTTCCGGTGCTGGCCTGGCTCCCCGGCGGCACCCCCGAACGGCTGCGTCTCCTCAGTGAACTTGGCGTGACGGTCACCCGCGACACCAGTCCGGGAGCGGTCGATTGGGCCACGGAGGCGGGCTTGCACACCCATCCGTTGATTGTGCTGCGGGGATCGGCCAGAAGAGGCGTGGCCGAGGACGCGATCCTGGGCCACGACGGCGCGCCGCGCGGCGCCAACCCCCTCAGCGGCCATGTGCTGGCGGAGGTGCGGCGGGAGGCGGCGGAGTATGCGGAGAGCATCCGCCGGCTCGATACGGTCCGCTATGCGATCCTCAACTCCGAGTGGCACCTCCCCCTCGACTTCGGCGAAAAATCGCGCCGCCTGGCGCGGAGGAAGTTCGGCCTGGATCTCGCCAAATGGATCGCCGCCGACCCCGGTGAAGCCTGGAAAAGCGTGCACCCTTTCAACCGATTGAACCCCACGCTGCTGGGGGTCGACTGGTTCCCGGCCGACGGCGTCGTGCGCTCGTCCAGGGATCCGTTCTACCGGTTCCACCTGTGGTGGCACACGCAGGGGCCGAACGAGCAGGTGGTCAACCGCATCCTCGCCGAGGAGATCAAGCGCGTCCGTCCCGATATCACCACCGTGGTGGAACCGGTTCTGCGGCGGCCGCCGGTCCGCGTCTATCCCGAAAACATCGATGTGGCGCAGGAGTGGTTCTACTATGAGAATCCCCTGACGGCCGTCCATGTGCAGGAACGGCTCGCCGCCATTTCCCGGGGATCGCAGATGAAGCCGTCGGGGATGCCGCAGTTCCTGTTCAAGCCGGGCGGCGCCGCGCCGTTTGCCGCCACGCCGCCCCCGGACATGCTGCGGCAAGTGGTGTGGCTTTGCGCCTCGCGGCCGCTCGCCATGATGAGTTTCTGGGGCTGGGACCGCGTTCTGAACAAGGGCGGAAAGTGTTTCACCATCGATGAAATCGAGGACCGTCTTGGCGGACTCGAGGGGGA
>CAYVKQ010000215.1:0-5726 GCA_964451945.1 uncultured Lentisphaerales bacterium | reverse complement strand
TCGTCTTGCCCGCGCCGTTGCCGCCGATCACGCCGACGATGCCGCCGCGGGGGAGGTCGAACGAGACGTCCTCGAACAGCAGGCGGTCGCCGAAGGCCATGCCGAGCGCCGAGGCCCGCACCACCAGGTCGCCCAGCCGCGGTCCGGGCGGGATCTGGATGCGCAGATCCTCCTCGCGGGTGTCGATGGGCTGGCTGGCCAGCTCCTCGTAGCGGCTGAGGCGCGCCTTGCTCCTGGCGCGGCGGCCGGAGGGGTTGGTGCGGACCCACTGCAGCTCATGCTCCAGCAGGCGGCGGCGGCTCTCCTGCTGCTTCGATTCGCGCAGCATGGCCTGCTGCTTCTGTTCCAGCCAGCTTTCGTAGTTTCCCTTGAAGGGGTAGGCGCGGCCGGCGTCGAGCTCGAGGATCCACTCGGTGACGTTGTTGAGAAAGTAGCGGTCGTGGGTGACCACGATCAGCGTGCCGCGGTATTTCCCGAGGTAGGTCTCGATCCAGGCGACCGACTCGGCGTCGAGGTGGTTGGTCGGCTCGTCGAGGAGAAGCACGTCGGGATTGGAGATGAGGAGGCGGCAGAGGGCGACGCGGCGGCGCTCGCCGCCCGAGAGGATGTCGACCGGGGCGTCGGGCGGCGGCAGGCGGAGCGCCTCCATCGCCAGCTCGACGAGGTGGTCGAGGTTCCAGAGGTCGTTGGCGTCGATCGTCTCCTGCAGACGGCCGAGCTCGTCGTTCAGCCGTTCCGACTCCTCTTCGGGAAGGTCCTCGCCCAGCCTGTCGCAGACGGCGTCGTAGCGCTTGAGGATCGCCTGCGACGCGGCGACGCCCTCTTCGACGCAGGCCATCACCGTCTTGCCCGGCGACAGGCGGGGCTCCTGCTCCAGCCAGCCGATGCGGGCCCCCTTGGCGACCTGGCACTGCCCCATGAAATCGCGGTCCTCGCCCGCGAGGATGCGCAGCAGCGTCGACTTGCCCGCGCCGTTGCCGCCGATCACGCCGATGTGCGCGCCGAAGAAGAATGAGAGGTTCACGTCTTCCAGCACGGTTTTCTTCTCGTGCTGCTTGGTGACGCTGATCAGGTTGAAGACGTATTCGCCGGCCATGTCGATCCTTTCGCGGGGGCTGGGGGAGGAAACGGGTTTCAGTCGCGGGCCGTGCGCGTGGCGCGCAGCTTTCGCAGGAGCTGGATGGCGTCCGCAACGTCGGCGCGCTGTTCTGGACCGCTGGGCAGTTCGCGCTCGATGAT
Organism: uncultured Lentisphaerales bacterium; assembly: GCA_964451945.1. Lineage (GTDB taxonomy): Bacteria > Verrucomicrobiota > Kiritimatiellia > RFP12 > JAAYNR01 > JAAYNR01. The sequence goes on along the minus strand of CAYVKQ010000215.1, from coordinate 4,487 downwards.
GAGCGGACCGCGGTATCCCTGGTCAAGCAGCTTGGCGAGAAGGGCCGCAAAGTCTGTGGCGCCTTTCCCGAGAACGGTTTCATGGCCGTTCGCTTCGCCGGCCTGCGGCGGGACGGCATCCTTGCAATGGACCACCTTCACGCGATCCCCCAGTTCCGCGACCAGATTCGCCGGCGCGTCCGTGTTGTAGTACAGGAAGTTCGCGGGGTCGAAATTAATGCCCAGATTCGGGCTGCCCACGTCCGCGAAGAAACGCTTCAGCCAGGAAACCGGCTCCGGGCCCGTTTCGAACAGGAAGAACTGTCCGTTGTCCTCGGCGAAGCGACACAACTGACGGAAGTCGCGCACCATCCGCTCGTACGCCTCGCCCTGCGGCACCTTGGAGAGAGCGCCAACGTGCGCGGTCATGTAGGGAATCCCCTGCGCCTTCGCCCACAGAAACTGACGGCACGCGAACAGCATCCGCGCCGTGCGGACCGCTTCCGGCGCATACCCGTCCCCTGTCGTGTCCGGCGGCATGCACAGAAACACCGATGCGCAGCCCAGCCCGCACTCCTTCAAAAGGCCAAACTGCTCCGCCGTCTTTTCCCGTCCGGCCTCGCCGGACATAAAATCGTCCGACACCCGCGCAAATTGCGATGTCTCCAAGCCCGCGTGCTTCAAAAACGTCAGATGCTCGCGGGTTAGGTCATACGGCCGCAACAATGTGCCGATCTCGAGTTCTTTCATCTTTTTTCTCCACCCGAATGCAAAGGGCCTTCTTGTCCTTGCGGCTACAGTGTCACCATTTTCCCGGTTTCCGCGGATTTCATCATCGCCAGGCAGAACGTTTGGGAGGCAATGGCCTCGGCCGCGCCTGCCCACGGCTTTTTGTGGTTCAGCACGCAGTCCACCAGAACCGCCATCTCCTGACCGTACGTGCCGCCCTTGAGGCCGTGCACGTCCGTCACCGTTTTCTCGTCCAGCGCCACGGCCTCCTCTTTACCCGGCGTGTAGAACGTCAAGCCCGCCTGATCGGAGAGGCGCAGCGCCCCTTCCGTCCCATAGACCGTCATCGAAGTGCCGTTCGGCCCGCAGCGCAGCCAGGAGGACTGCATCGTGCCGACCACCCCGTTCCTGCAGCGCACCGACGCGCCGATGTAGTCCGCAGGCAATCCGTTCGCGGGATTCAGCATCAGCGCGTTTGCCGCAATCGCCTCGGGCTCGCCCACCAAGTGATTCACCAAGTCCGCGTGGTGGGCCAGCATGTCCAGCGTTGCGCCGCCGGACAGCGCGTAGTCCGCAAACCAGTCGCCCGGCATGCGGCGGAAGCCGCCAAGCATCACATGCACCTCGAAGCACAGCATTTTCCCGATCTTCCCCGCCTGCAGAAGTTCGCGCATCTTCACCACGCCGGCCGAGTAGCGGCGCACGAAGCCAATGGCGAACAGGTTCGGATAGTTCGTGATCAGCGGCGCCAGCTCCGCGAGCTGCTCCGCCGTCCGGCAAAGCGGCTTCTCGCAGAAGATCGGCTTCGCCGTCGTCATCACCGCCTTGATGCCCTCGATGTGGCAGTGCGTCGGCGACGCGATCAGCGCGAAATCGACATCCGCGCTTTGCGCCAGCGCCAACGCGTTCGGGTACGCTTTCGCGCGCGGGGTCTCCTTTACGAACGCGTCGATTTTCGCCCGGTCCACGTCGTAGACCGCCGTCACTTCCGTCCCCGCGACCGACTTCAGATTCGCCGTGTGGGTCGAGCCCATCCGACCCGCGCCGATGATGCCAATTTTCAACATCGCCTGTCTCCTTTGCGCTTACGTGTGGATCGTCATCCCGCCAGCGCCTCTCCTAAGAGCGGTAGCCGTGCAGCACGCATTCGGAGATGCTGCGGCCGTCGCGCAACTGCGGCGTTTCGCGCGGGCGCCATCCCTTGCGGCGGCCGCAGACCGTGAGCAGATAGCCGCGGCACCAGAAGAGCGGCCAGTCGAGGACCATGGCCAGCGGGTAGAGGATGTTGGCCAGCGAAAGGCGGGCGTCGCGCTCGCCGTACTGCCGCTGGCGCCGGTCGATCCACTGCCGCACCAGCTGCACCCAGAAACGGCAGAAGTGGCGCAGGCCAAGGACGTCGTAGCCGCTTTTCATCAGGTCGAAGACGGCGCTTTCGGAGTAGCAGCCGCCCGTGCGCATCACGAGCCGGCGGCGGTTCAGCAGGTAGGCAAGGCCGAGCCGCTTCTGGAATTCGACCGTCAGCACGATCAGCGCGCCGACCTTCATCACGCGGTGGCACTCGCGCAGCGCGGCCGCGTCGGCGCCGGGGTCGCCCGTCAGGCAGCCGTGCCCCACCACGACCACGTCAAACTGCTTGTCTTCGAAAGGCAGTTCCCCCCGGGCGCCGGGCAGCACCACCTCTTCGTCCAGAAACGAAGCGGCCATGGCCAGATCGGCCTCGCTGCGCACGACCGACGTCCAGTACCCCCCGGCCATGCGCAGCACGCGCGACGCCACCGGCGAACCGAAGCCGATGTCGAGGCACGCCTTGCCGGACAGGTTGACGCCGCAGAGGATGCGTAGCGCCGTCTGGATCTCCAACCGCTGCGGCACGGGCAGCCGCGCCGCCAGCTGCCGGATCGTCTCTGTTGAAAAGGCTGTGCTCATGTCACCGCGACTCCCCGCGCCTTTGGCGCGCCGGCGGCCGCCGGGCCGCTACTGTTCGCCCACCACTCCCTCGTTCTCGTCGTCTTCGCCTTCTTCTTCGGCCTCCAGATCCTCCTCCGTCAGCCCCTGCTCGGCGAGCACCTGGCGCCTCACCTCGGCCGCGGCGACCTCGCGCGCCAGCGCCTCGAATTTCGCGCGCCTCTCCCGCTCCTCCGCTTCGCGCTGCTGCTGCTCCAGGGTTTCGCGCGCCTGCCGCCCCTCGCGGTAGGAGGAAACGCCCGCGCCCGTCGGCGGCGGACGCGGCATCCCCAGGCGCCGCGCGGCGGAGGCGCCCAGCGCCGCCGGTCCGGCGGCGCGCGCAACGGAAGGCGGGACGGGCCGCGGCGTGGCGATGGCTCCCGGCGCCGCCGCTCCGGCGGCGCGCGCGACGGAGGGGGGGGCAAGCCGCGGTGCCGCCGGGAACGGCGTCCCGGCGGAAGCCGCGGGGGCCGCCGCCTCGACCAACCCCTTGCCGAGTTTGAGTGTGATCGTCAGCCCCTCTTTCTCGATGGTCGCGGTCTCGGCGTCGTAGTCGGCGGAGACAATACGGTAGCCGTCGGCCGTTTCGCCCACGTTCAAGTAGATGTTGCGGGGCGGTTTCGCCTCGTTGTCGATGAAGCCGATGGCGACATTCCCCGACGGCGTGCGGTTGACTGCACACATCGTGAGGCGCTTCGCCAGTTGCTCGGCCTTCTTCTGGTCGGCGGCGCCGGGCGCGGCGGGCGCCGCCGCGGGAACCTCCCGCCTGCCGAAAATCTCGCGGTCGATGATCACCTGGTACGGCTCGAAGCCCGACGGGACCGCGCCGCAGACCGCCGCCCGGGACAGGAAGGCCGCGGCACACGCGATTGTGTAGAAACGGAACATGGGGCCACTATAGCACGAACTGCCGCATCGGCAAAGTCCCGAAAAGGGGAAGATGCTCCGCGGGGCGCGATGTCGCTTCGTCGCCTCGCCAAGGCATTCGGCCGTCAGGAGTCGGAGCTGGCTGCCCCTTTCAACACCGTTGAACCGCGCCCAATCGCTGTTCCGCGGTGATTGCTTCTTGTGCCGCCGCCGCATCCGTCCTATGATGGTTACTTCTATGGCGCGCCTCCCGCGCATGCGGCGCGGTGGTGCGCGGTTCCGCTATGCGCTGGTGGCTCTACAATCTGTTGTTTTTTGCCGGCTATGCGGCGATGGCGCCGCATTTCTTCTTGCGCATGCGCAAACGCGGCGGCTACCGCGCCCGTTTCCATGACCGCTTCGGCCGCTATGACGCGGCGACCCGTGCGCGCTTCGACACCGCCGACGCCACGCGGCGGCCGACCTGGATCCACGCCGTCAGCGTCGGCGAGGTCTACGTCGCCGGACAGCTCATGCGCGCCCTGCGGCAGCGGGAAGCGGGAATCCGTTTCGTCCTGAGCACGACCAGCTCGACCGGCTGGCGCGAGGCCGGGAAGCAGCTCGCGGCGGACGACGTGCTGATCTACAACCCGCTCGACTTCCCCTGGTGCGTGCGCCGCGCGCTCGATGCGGTGCGGCCGCGGCGCCTGATTCTGGCCGAGTCGGAGATCTGGCCCAACCTGCTGCGGACCTGCGCCGCGCGCGGCATCCCCGCCTACCTGGTCAACGCCCGCGTCTCCGACCACTCGGCGCCGGGCTACCGCTGGCTGCGCCTGTGGTTCGGCCCGGTGCTGCGCGGCATGCGGCTGATCCTGGCGCAGTCGGAGCGCGACCGCGCGCGCCTGCTGGCGGCGGGCGCCGACCCTGCGCGCGTGCGGGTGACCGGCAGTGTCAAGTTCGACGTCGCGGCGCGCAACGCCGCGCAGGAA
>CAYVKQ010000214.1:345-5752 GCA_964451945.1 uncultured Lentisphaerales bacterium | reverse complement strand
ACAAGGAGGAGAAGCCATGCCGCTAATGCCTAAACGCGTCAAGCATCGCAAGCAGTCCAAGGGGAACCGCGCCGGCCACGCGACGTCGGGCGCCGAGCTCGCCTATGGCGAGTACGGGCTGAAGGCGCTCACGCGCGGCTGGCTCACCAACACGCAGATCGAGGCGTGCCGCGTGGCGGTCAACCGCTTCATGAAGCGCAAGGGGAAGCTGTGGATCCGCGTCTTTCCCGACAAGCCCGTCACCAAGAAGCCCATCGAGGTCCGCATGGGCAAGGGCAAGGGCAATCCGGAATTCTGGGTGGCCGTGATCGTCCCGGGCAAAGTCCTGTTCGAGGTGGGCGGCGTCCCCGACGCCATCGCCCGCGAGTGCCTGCGTCTGGCCGACACCAAGCTGGGCATCCGGACACGGCTGATCACCCGGAAGTAATCCAGGCGGAGATCGGAACAACCATGAAGGCTAGGGAAATGAAGGAACTCGGGGCGGAGGAGTTGGCCCAGCGGATCCGCGAACACTCGCAGGAGATGCAGAGCCTCCGTCTGAAGCATCGTTCCGGCACCAGCGTCGAGAAGCCGCTGCGGATCCGGACGTTGCGCCGTGAAATCGCACGCATGCTCACGGTTCAGCGTGGGCGGGAGGCTGGGAAATAATGGCCGGGATGACAGAGTCTCGCGGAACCCGCAAGGTCCGCAAGGGTGTGGTGGTCAGCCGCAGCGGCGACAAGTCGATCGTGGTGCAGACCGAACGTCGGCTGCGTCACCCGCTGTTCGGCAAGGTGGTCCGTCAATTCAAGAAGTTCCATGCGCACGACGAGCGGAACGCCGCGAAGGTGGGCGACCGGGTGGTGATCACCGAATGCCGCCCGCTGAGCAAGCTGAAGCGTTGGCGCCTGGTCGAAGTGACGACGGCGGAAGGAGCGCCGCAGGGATGATCCAGGAACAAACCGAACTGATCGTGGCGGACAACACGGGCGCCAAGAAAGCCATGTGTTTCCGCATTCTGGGCCAGCGCAAGGAGTTCGCCCACATCGGCGACGTCATCCGCGTGGCCATCAAGGAGGCGCAGCCCACCGGCGCAGTGAAGAAGGGGCAGGTCTGCACGGCGGTGATCGTGCGCACCGGCCATCCGATCCACCGCGCCGACGGCTCGTACGTCCGCTTTGACCAGAACGCCTGCGTGATCGTGGACGTCAAGCTGAACCCGATCGGCACGCGTATTTTCGGCCCGGTTGCGCGCGAGCTGCGGGACCGGAACTACATGAAAATCATCTCGCTGGCGCCCGAAGTGGTCTGACGCCGGCGGCATCGTAGCGCGCGCGCAATGGCGTAAGCGTTGGCCTGCACGGGGCGGACCCGGCGGGGCAAGGCTGGCGAACTGCGGGTTGCGGGTTGCGAGTTACGGGAAGAAGCAATGAGTATTGCACGCATCAAGAAGAACGACACGGTCATCGTCATCTCCGGCGAGCACGCCGGGCAGACCGGCAAGGTCAAGCGGGTCGACGCCGGCAAGGGCGTCGTCGTCGTCGAGGGCCTGAACCTGGTGAAGAAGGCCATGCGCCGGTCGCAGGAAAAACCCGATGGCGGGTTTGCGACGATCGAGGCGCCGTTGCGGCTCTCCAAGGTGATGCCCTACGACCCCGAGGCCAAGAAGGGCGTCCGGATCAAACGGGTCCGCACCGGCGACAAGCTCGAGCGGGTCTCCAAGGCGACAAACAAGGTCTTGTGACAGGAGACGATCATGGCCAGACTCAAGGAACTGTTCAAGGAAAAGATCACTCCGCAGTTGCGTGAGAAGCTGGGGTTGGACAACCCCATGCTGGTGCCCCGCCTGCAGAAAGTCGTGGTGAACATGGGCTTCGGGATCGTCGAGAAGGACGAGCAGAAGGCGCTGCTCAACGATCTGGCGAAGATCACCGGACAGCGCCCCGCCCACTGCAAGGCCCGCAAGAGCATCTCGAACTTCAAGTTGCGCGAGGGGATGGTCATCGGGGCCAAGGTCACCCTGCGCGGCGACCGCATGTACGAGTTCGTCGACCGCCTGGTGAGCCACGCGCTGCCGCGTATCCGCGACTTCCGCGGCGTTTCGCCCCGCGGGTTCGACGGCCGCGGCAGCTACACGCTCGGGCTCAAGGAGCAGACGATTTTCCCGGAAATCGATGCCGCCGGCGCGAGCGTGGAGAAGGGGATGGACATCACGTTCGTGACCTCCGCCCGCACCAACCAGGAGGCCCGCGAGCTGCTCGCGGCGCTGGGGATGCCGTTTGCCGGCAAATAAGGAGTTGCGCTATGGCTAAGCTGTGTCTGATGGAGAAGGCGAAACACGAACCCAAGTTCAAGGCGCGCAGGTATTGCCGCTGCACCCGCTGCGGGCGCGCCCGCGGCTATATGCGCAAGTTCAAGCTTTGCCGCATCTGTTTCCGCGAACTGGCGGTGTCGGGACAGATTCCGGGTATAACCAAAGCGAGCTGGTGAGGGAGGTATCATGAGTGTATCGGACCCGATCGCGGATATGATCCTGCGGATTCACAACGCGCAGAAGGCGGGCCACCCCGATGTGGAGATGCCCGGTTCCCGGCTGAAGGGCGAGGTCGCCCGTGTGTTCAAGCAGGAAGGCTACATCGCCGGCTACACGCTTGCGGGCGACCCCAGGCGCGTGCTGCTGATCACCCTGAAGTACACGGCCGACGGCGATCCGGCCATCCGCGGCATCAAGCGGATGAGCAAGCCGGGGCTGCGCCGGTTCACCGGGTACAAGGAGATGCCGAAGGTGCTCAAGGATCTGGGCACCACCGTCGTCACCACCTCGCAGGGAGTGATGAGCGGCAGGGAGGCCCGCCAGCGCAAGCTCGGCGGCGAAGTGATTTGTTCCATCTGGTAAGAGGGCTTGTGCCATGTCGAGAATTGGTAAACTGCCGGTGACCATCCCCGCGGGCGTCACCGTGACCGCGGCGGGCGGCCATGTGACCGTCGAGGGGAAACTGGGCAAACTGTCCCGCACCCTGCCCGACGGCATCGCCGCCGTTGTCGAGGAAGGCGCCGTGCGCGTCTCGCGCCGGGACGATTCGCGCGAGCAGCGGGGAGTCCACGGCCTGAGCCGCACCCTGGTCAAGAACATGATCGAGGGGGTGGTCTCGGGCTACAGGAAAGAACTCTCCATCGAGGGGACGGGATTCAAGTCCCAGGTCCAGGGAGGGAAGCTGATGCTCTGGCTCGGCTTCGCCTCCCCCAAGGAATATGCGATTCCCGCCGGCATCACGGTCACCGAAAAACAGGGTGTCCGCGTGACCGTCGAGGGGATCGACAAGGAGCTTGTGGGTGAGGCGGCGGCCCGCATTCGCGGCTACTATCCCGCCGAGCCCTACAAGGGCAAGGGCATCAAGTACGTCGGCGAGCAAATCCGCCGCAAGCAGGGCAAGACCGTTGCCTAACGCCTGAACGGGAGTGGATGACAGTGAGAAACCGCAAGGATCAACGCAGGCGCCGTCACATGCGGCTCCGCCAGCGCGTGCAGGGCACGGCGGAGCGCCCGCGGATGGCGATTTATATCTCGAACAAGCACATGTATGTGCAGTTCATCGATGACACGGCCGCCCACACGCTGGCCGCCATGTCCACGCTCGCGGCGGAAGGGGCCGCCGGCTGCAACCTGAACACGGCCAAGGTGATCGGCGAGCAGGCGGCGAAAACGGCGGCCGCGAGGGGAATCAGCCGCGTGGTCGTCGACCGCGGCGGTTTCCGCTACCACGGCCGCATCAAGCAAATTGTGGAGTCCGCCGTGGCGGCGGGCCTCCGGATTTCGGACGCCGCTCCCGCGGCTGAGGAGGCGAAGTGAGCGAGGAAAGAATGAATCGCGAAGGCGGGAGCGACCTCGACGAGCGCGTCGTGTTCGTGAACCGGTGTGCGAAGGTCGTCAAGGGCGGCCGCCGCTTCAGTTTCAGCGCGGTGGTCGTCGTCGGCGACCGCGGCGGGCGCGTCGGCTTCGGCTTCGGCAAGGCCAACGAGGTGAGCGAGGCGATCCGCAAGGGCGGCGAGGCCGCCAAGAAGGCGATGATGCGCGTCAAGATGGACGGCAAGACCATTCCGCACGACGTCAACGGCGTCTTCGACGGCGGCCGCGTCCTGCTCAAGCCCGCGCCCGACGGCTCGGGGGTCATCGCCGGCGGCGGCATGCGCCCCGTCCTGGAGGCGGCCGGCATCCACAACGTCATCGGCAAATCGCTCGGCAGCAAGAACCGGCTGAACGTGGTGAAGGCCACGATCGCGGCGCTGCAGCAGCTGCGCACCGCCGAGGAGATCGCGGCGGCCCGCGCCTGAACCCCCCCCCACCCGGCGGACGGCGCCCGCGCGCCGCCGCCGCGCACGGATCGAGACTAGGAGTTTGAACAATGGACCTCTCTTCGCTTAAGAACACGCCGGGCTCCCGGAAAAGCCGGAAGCGCGTCGGCCGCGGCGCCGGATCGGGACACGGCAAGACCTCTTGCCGCGGGCACAAGGGCCAGAAGGCCCGCAAGGGCCACAAGCACAAACTGGGATTCGAAGGCGGCCAGATGCCCCTGGTGCGCCGCCTGCCCAAGCGCGGTTTCAAGAACCCCAACCGTGTGCCCTGGCAGACCGTCAACGTCGCGGCCCTGAACCGCTTCGATGCGGGCGCCGAGGTCACGCCGGCCGAGTTGCTGCAGGCCGGACTCATCCGCGCCAACCGAGGCGGCGTCAAGATTCTCGGCACCGGCGACGTGGAAAAGAAGCTGACCGTCCGTGCCGACGCGTTCAGCGCCGCCGCCAGGACGAAGATCGAGGCGGCGGGCGGATCCGCGGTCGAGATCGGCGCGGCGCAGGCCTGACCGGCGGCCGGGGGCGCCCCCGAAAGGCGCCCCCGGTCTCCGATACCCGTTGAAGGAGCAACCCATGCTGGCCACCTTTGCGAACACGTTCAAAATCCCCGAGCTGCGCCGCCGCATCCTGTTCACGGCGTGGCTGGTGTTCATCAGCCGCTTGGTTTCGATGATTCCCACCCCGGGCGTCAACCTGCGCGCCCTGCAGGAGGTGATGGACCGCATCCGCGAGACGGCCTCCGGCGCGGGCGGCGGCCTGATGAGCATGTTCGACGTGTTCACCGGCGGCGCCATGAGCCAGTGCTCGGTCGGGTTCCTCAGCATCTGGCCCTACATCAGCGCCTCGATCATCCTGCAGTTGATGACCGCCGTCGTGCCGGCGCTGGAACGGACGGTGCGCGAAGGGGAGAGTGGCCGGCAGCGCCTCAACCAGTACACCCGCTACCTCACGATCGCCATCTGCATCTTCCAGGCTTTCTTCCTCGCCAAGGGGCTGGAGAATCCCGAACGGATCGGTTTCGGCGGCGTCACCCTGGTCGCGGTCCCGGGCATCGGCTTCGAGCTGATGACCATCATCG
>CAYVKQ010000214.1:0-335 GCA_964451945.1 uncultured Lentisphaerales bacterium | reverse complement strand
CGATGTTCGTCATGTGGCTCGGCGACCAGGTCACCGCCCGCGGTATCGGCAACGGCGTTTCGCTGATCATCATGATCAACATCTGCAGCCGTCTGCCGCAGGCCGTCCTCATCGCCTGGGAACGCTACATCGGCCTCGGCGACCTCAAGCCCACGGCCAACATCTTCGAGCTGGTGCTGCTGCTTTGCCTCGGCTTCGCCGTCACCATGGCGACGGTGATGCTCACCCAGGGCGTCCGCCGCGTCCCCATCCACTCGACCCGGCGCGTGGTCGGCAACCGGACCTACGGCGGGCAGAACACCTACATGCCGCTGCGCGTGAACTACACCGGCGTC
>CAYVKQ010000213.1:0-5768 GCA_964451945.1 uncultured Lentisphaerales bacterium | reverse complement strand
TTTGGGTGACCCCAAAAACGATTTGCGCGAATCCAGAGCGTTTGGTACGGTTAACACGCGGATGAAAGCGGCTTTTCAGCCGATGAACCTAAACGAAAGGCTTGCTTGATGAAACGTTTGATCGTGTGTGCGGTGCTGGGTTGCGGGTTGGCGTGGACGGCCGGGGCCGATGAGGTGCTCTTCAAATCGGGCGACCGGTTGAAGGGAACGGTGGTCAAGGTCGATGGCGGCAAGATGGTCTTCGCGTCGGCGGTCGCGGGAACCGTGACGCTGAACATGGCGGACATCAAGACCTTCTCGACGGATGCGCCGGTCACGATCGCGCTGGCCGACGGGACGGTCATTCAGCAGAAGGCCTTGGCGGCCGAGGCGGACGGACAGATCGCGCTGGCCACGGATGCGGCGGCGCCGCAGACGGTCGCGTTCGCCTCCATCGGCAAGATCAATCCCGACAAGGTCAAATGGACCGGCATCGTCGCCGCCGGCGCCAATTTCACCCGCGGGAACACCAAGAGCGACACGGTCAACGTCTCGGCCGAGGCGGTGCGCCGCACCGACAACGACCGCAGCACGGCGGCGGCGGGCTACACGTTCGCGAAGCAGCGCGACAACGCCACCCGCGACACCAACACGAGCGCCGACAAATGGTTCGTGCGCGGGCAGTACGACTACTTCTTCACGCCCAAGTTCTACGGCTACGGCAACTTGCGCATCGAGAAGGACCGCATCGCCGACCTCGCCCTGCGCGTGACGCCCGGCATCGGTGTCGGCTACCAGTGGATCGAGAAGCCCGACTTCAAGTTCTTCACCGAGGCCGGCCTGTCCTACGTCTATGAGAAGTACGACGATCCCTCCGTGACCGAGAAACACGTGGCCGCCCGCCTCGCCTACCGCGCGGAGAAGAAGCTGAGCGACACGGTGCTGCTCTACCATTCGCTGGAGTTCATCCCCAGCCTGGAGGACTTCGAAGTCTTTCTGGCGAACACCGATTTCGGTCTGCGGGCGGCGCTCACCAGCCGGCTTTCGCTCGACGCCAAGGCGTTGCTGGCCTTTAATTCCGATCCGGCCATCGGCCGCGACAAGAAAGACTGGCAGTACATTCTCGGCGTGGGTTGGACGTTCTGACCCGGATCACGAACGGACGTGCGGGAAGATGAACTCTTCCTTTTTCAACGGGGTACGCTTCGGGGCGGTGTGAATCCGCCCCGAAGAGTTTTTTTTCTTCCGCGGGGCGGTCCCGCATGAGGCAGGGGTGAGGAGGCGGATATGGCAGAGACAATGACGGCGGCACACACGTGGCGGTTTTTCCGGGCCGGCGGACTCGATCAAGTCATGCTGCGCAACGGGGCGGACATCGGTAACCTGTCCATCCTGGACCAAAAACTGTGGACGGCGCTGAGTTGCCCCACCAAGGGGATCCGCTTCGACGCCAAGACGCTCGAACTGCTCGACACCGACCAGGACGGGCGGATCCGCGTGCCGGAATTGTTGCAGGCGATCGCGTGGATCAAGGCGCGCCTGGCCTCGCTTGATTCGTTGATCGCCGGTTCGGAGTCGCTGCCGCTGGCGGCGATCAACGGCGCCACGCCCGAGGGCAAGGCGCTGTTGGTGAACGCCAAACGGACGCTGGCCAATCTGGGCAAACCGACGGCCGACGCCATCACGCTGGCCGATGTGAACGACACCGCCGCGATCTTCGCCAAAACCCGTCTGAACGGCGACGGCGTCATTCCCGTCGACGCGCCCGAAGACGAGGCAACGCAGAAGCTGGTCGCCGACATCCTCGCCACCCAGGGGGCGGTCGCCGACCGCACCGGCAAGCCGGGCGTGAACCAGGCCAAGGCCGATGCCTTTTTCACGGCAGCCGCCGCGTTTGTCGCCTGGAACCGGCGCGCCGACGCGGCCATTCTGCCGCTGGGCGAGAAAACCGCCGCCGCCGCCGCCGCCCTTGCCGCCGTGCGCGCAAAGATCGACGACTACTTCACCCGCTGCCGGCTGGCGGCCTTCGACGGCCGCGCCGCCGCGCCGTTGAACCGCGCCGACGCCGATTTCGCCGCGCTCTCCGCCTCGCAGCTGGACGAGGGTCAGGCCGCGCTTGACGCCTTTCCACTCTCCCGCGTGGAGGCGGGGCGCGACCTTCCCCTGCAGGGCGGCCTGAACCCCTACTGGGTCAACGCCATGGCGTCGTTCCACGCCGCCGTGGTGACGCCGGTGCTGGGGGCCTCCTGCGACACCTTGACGGCCGAGCAGTGGCTGAAGCTCAAGGCCACGTTTGCCCCGTACGAGGCGTGGATGGCATCCAAGGCGGGGGCGGATGTCGCCGGGCTGGGACTGGAGCGGCTGGAGGCGCTGGTATCCGGAAACGCGCGCGCCACGCTCGGCAAGCTGATCGCCGACGACGCCGCGCTCGAGCCCGAGAACGCCAAGATCGACGAGCTGCAGCGGCTGCTGCGCTATCACGCGAACGTCGGGTGCCTGCTGAACAACTACGTGAATCTGTCGCGCCTCTACAATCCCCACCAGTCTGCGATCTTCCAGGTTGGCACCCTCTACATGGATGCGCGCGCGTGCACCCTCTGTTTCCATGTGGATGACATCGCCGCGCATTCGGCCCAGGCCGCCGCGGGCAAGTGTTGTCTGGCGTATTGCACGCTGAGCCGTCCGGGGACCAAGGAGACGCGGCAGATTTGCGCCGTGTTCACCTCGGGATTCGCGCGGACGCTCTGGGTCGGCCGCAACGGCATCTTCTACGACCGCGAAGGAAAGGATTGGGACGCGGTGATCGTGAAGATCCTGGACAACCCGATCAGTCTCAAGGAGGCGTTCTGGGATCCGTGGCGCAAGATCGCCGACATGATCGGCAACCAGGTCAAGAAGATGCTGGCGGCCAAGAACGAGGCGGTGCTGGCCGGCGCCGCGAAGAAGATCGAGACGACGGCCGCGGCGCCCGCGGCGGCGCCGGCGGAGGCGCCGAAGAAGATGGAGGGGGCGGCCCTTGCCTCGTCCGTCGCGGCACTGGGCATCGCCATCGGCTTGATCGGGTCGGCGATCGGCGGACTCGTCAGCGTCGCCTCGGGACTGCCGCTGTGGAAGACGGTGCTCGGGCTGCTGGCGGTGATCCTGCTGGTGTCGGGACCCTCCGTGATCCTGACCTGGTTCAAGCTGCGGGCGCGCGACCTGGCTCCGATCCTCAACGCCTGCGGCTGGGCGATCAACCGGCCGCTGCACATGTCGCTGAAACTCGGCCGTTTATTCACCTCCGAGGCGGAGCTGCCCGACGGAGCCGAACGCCAGCTCACTGATCCGTACGCGGACGACAAGTCGGGGCGCATCCGCCTGATTGTGTGGTTGATCGTCCTCGCGCTGGCGGCCGGGCTGTGGGCTGCCGGCCTGCTCAACACGGCCCTGCCCGATGCGTTGCGGAGCCCGTGGACGTGCGGCTGTCCCTGAACCGGCGAAAGGGTCAGGGTTAGGAGTCAGGGTTCAGGGTTCGGGGTTCAGTCGCGCCTCTGGCGCGAGGACGCCAGTTGGAGCAAGCCATGAGATCAGGCTTCAGGATGCAAGGCATTGTCCATGAACGTCTTCTTCATCCTGAACCGTGAACCCCGACTCCTAGCGCCAGCAGGGTTTTGCAGGCGCCTCCCTGAAAACAGAAGCGCCGCGCGAAGAGATTCGCGCGGCGCTTTTCCATGCAGCGATGCGGCGGCGTCTACTCGGCTTCGGCGGCCTCGGCGATTTCGTCCGCAAGGTCCATGTTGGTGTAGACGTCCTGGATGTCTTCCAGTTCCTCGAGGGCGGCGACGAACTTGTTCACCGACTTGGCGACGGCGACGTCGGTGACCGGCGACAGGACCGTCGGCACCAGGCCCACGCGCGAGTTCTCCTGGTCGAAGGCAATTCCGGCCGCTTCGATCGCCTCGCACACGGCGGAGTACGCCGAGGGCGCACAGGTCACGGTGAAGCCGCCCTCTTCGGAAACCATGTCGTCGGCGCCGGCGCCGAGCACGACTTCCATGAGCTGATCCTCGGTCACCCCTGCGGCCGGGACCAGGATCGTTCCCTTGCGCTCGAAATTGCGCGACACCGAGCCGAGGGTCGCGAAGTCGGAGTTGTTTTTTCTGAACACGTTGCGCACCTCGGCGGCGGCGCGGTTTTTGTTGTCGGTCAGCACCTTGACCACGAGGCCCACGCCGCCCGCGGCGTACCCCTCGTAAGTGATCTCCTCGAGGACGTCGGCCGCGAGTTCGCCGGTCCCTTTCTTGATCGCCCGGTCGATGTTGTCGTTGGGCATGTTGACCGCTTTGGCCTTGGCCATGAGGGTGCGGAGGGTGGGGTTGTTGTTCGGGTCGCCGCCGCCCTGCTTGGCGACAATCGTCATCTCCTTGGCAATCTTGCTGAACGCTTTTCCGCGCTTGGCGTCCGCCGCGCCCTTCTTGTGTTTGATGGTTGCCCATTTGCTATGGCCGCTCATTGTTTTCCTCCGCTCTCCTGGCGGCGCGCCGTGCTGGCGCGCCCATGTTCACACACGGTTCTTTTCAGTGATCGGAACGGCACACCGGTTGTGCACGTCCAACAGCCCCCTTGCCGGCGGGCATTTCGCATCCCAACAAATCGGCAGGCGTCTCGGTCGCGTACTCCTGCACCCACCCGTTCTCAAATCCCAGGCGTTCCACAGCGTCGGTGACGCGCGCATACTCATCCGCGCCCACCCTGCGGTCCCAGCCCGGCAGGCGGCGCGCCTGGTGGACGGGCGTATACTGCGACATGACGCTGATGTGGATCCCCGCACCAGTGACCGTCGCGAGCCATTCCAGGTTCGCCACCGCTTCGTCCGCGCGGCCGGGCAGCACCAGCAGGCGGCAGATCACACCCCGCCGCGCCACGCCCGCGGCGTCGGTCTCCAGCGGCCCCAGCTGCTCCCAGAGCCACCGCAGCGCCGTGCGCGCGGTCGCTACATAGGCATCGCATGCCGAGGCGCCGCGGGCCGTCGTTTCCCGCGCATAGCGCAGATCGATCAGCGCGATGTCGATCAGGTCGGCGAACGCCGCCAACGTCTCCTGCGATTCAAAACCCGACGTATTATAGACAAACGGGAGCCGAATGCCAGCGCGAAATAGCGGACGCGCCGCCTCGCGGATCCACGGCAGCCAGGGAGTGGGGGAGACAAGGTTCCAGTTGTGGCAGCCCGACGCCGCGAGCTGGCGCAGGCGGTCGGTCAGCCCGTCGACGGAGACATCCTCGCCCGCCCCCTCCTGGCTCCATGGATGGTTCTGGCAGTAGAGGCAGCGGAGGGTGCAGTGCGAAAAGAAGAGGGCGCCCGAACCTCGGGTTCCGGCGAGGGGTGGCTCTTCGCCGAAATGCGGTCCGTAGCGGTAGAGCCGGGGCGTGCCGCCGGCGCGGCAGAAACCGGTCCCGCCCTCCAACCGCCGCGCGCCGCAGTCCCGCGGGCACAACCGACACGGCGAGGCCGCGGCCAGGGCCTCCCGCGCGCCCGCGGCATGGTCCGCGCAACTCGCGTCGCCCCTGGCAGCGCCAGTCGATTCATTTTCCGTCACAACGCCTCCCGCCCGCATGTTCCGACTGCAGGCGACGGGTGTGGATTATCGGGCACATGACCCGGTTTGGCAATCGCAGAATGAATGCCGCGGGACAGCAGCGCAGGTTCGTGCTACAATGATTGCATGGATTGGCGGTCGAGCGGTTCGGCGTATGGCAAAAGCGTCCGGTCGGTTCTGCTTTCGGGAATGACCGTGGCATCCGTCTGGTGT
>CAYVKQ010000212.1:0-5773 GCA_964451945.1 uncultured Lentisphaerales bacterium | reverse complement strand
CCTGCGGGCACCCGCTGGACGAGCACCGTGGCGCCCGGGGTCAGCGGGACGCCGGCAAGCGAGAGCGCTCCCGTCTCGCCGCTTCCGGCCCTGGCGGCGGCCAGCGCGCCATTGGTGAAGACGGCATACGTCACCGAGGGGGGCAACCCGCTCAGCACGTAGTCCGCCGAGTTGTTCACGGCGTTGCCGTCCGGATCGCGCGACTCGTCGCTCCAAGCGAACGATCTGCCCCACCGCGTGACCGTGCGCGTCACGTACACGGCATTGCTGCCGACGGCGAAATCGCTGGTCAGCTGCGGCCCCGCGCCGTCCGCCGCGCCGCAGTCGGGAACCGGGGACGTGCAGCGGAACAGCGTGCCGGTCCTGCCGGGCGTCGCGCCACTGACCGTGCCCGGCGCCACGGAGACCGATCCCGTGAAGTCGTGGCGGGACGCGCACAGGGCGACGCGGCCGCCGCCGCCCGTGTAGTAGGCGGACGAGTTGTTGCCGCCGCTGGCCGCGATGCTGCCCGCACCGGCCAGTGTGCCGGCCGTGATCCAGATGCTGCCGCCGGATCCTGTGTACGCGTTGCTGTCGTTCGCCTTTGCGGACACTTTCCCGTTGACGGTCACCGTGCCACCGGCGATCAGCCGGATCGCGCCGCCGCCATAGCGGAGCTCGGTGGCGCCGCCGCTGCCGAGCGCGGTCGGCCGCGCAAGCGCGCCGTAGGTCCTCCCCACCGCTCCGCCCTGCCCGCCGTGGCCACCGCCGCCTGCAACCATCCCCGGCGATCCCGGCCCTTTTGTGGGAGGGAATCCGAACGCGTCGGCATTCACCCACCCGTCGATCGCCACGTCGGCGCAGCGCAGGGTGACCCCCTCCCCATGGGGTTGGGCAACGGTTCCGCCGGAGGCCCGGTTCACCGCTCCCGTATCGCTCAGGGCATACACAATCGCGCTCTCGGTAGGCCCCACGTAGAAGGTGCCCCCCATCGCATAGGTCCGGGGCGGCAGGTACAGCTTCGACGTACCGGTCACGCGCAGGTCATTCGTGATCTCGAAATAACTCGTGTCCGGCACCGTTGGTTCCCCGCCCGCATACCGGTCGAACCGGAACGCCGCGTTGGTCAGCGTCAGGTTGGCGAGCTGCAGGGGCGCCTGATGAGGCTCGAACCACGCGTTCCGCACCGTCAGGTCCCAATAGTTCGTCACAGCGACATCCGGAAAGAAGTACTGAAAGCTGCGCTCGATCAGGATCGTCTGCGGGCAATCGGTCGAGCCGGTCCGGCCGGCGAACCATTTCGGATCCCAGAGCGTCCCGGGTTGGCCCATGAAGGTTGAGCCGAATTTGCCTCCCGCCACGGAAATGGAGCCGGTGAAGGTCGAGTTTGTATAATCCAGCGCTACGCGGCCGCCCCCGCCCGGATTGGCAAAGGTCTGGCTGCACTCGCCTTCGGCCTTGATGGTGCCCGACCCGGAGAAATCCATCATCGCAAGCCAGACGCTGCCGCCCGCCCCGCAGCGCCCGTCCCGCACCGACGATGCGTCAATGGTCCCGTTCAGGGAAAGCGTGCCGCCGACCACCAGACGGATCGCTCCCCCGCCTCGGCTATATCCGGCTGTCCCGCTGCCCAAGGCCGTGGGCTGCGTCAAAGATCCGTAGGTGGGGGAACCGGGTGAGCCGCCTTTGCCGCCGTGCGCGGCGCCGTCGTACCCGTAGCCGGGACCCTCGCCGTAGCCAAACCCGCCCCCAACCGCGCTGATCGTGCCGTCGACGACGGCGTTGGGCGTATGGATCGTCACGCCGCTGCCATGCGGATTCCCGGCGGTCCCTCCGGACGCGGCATTGATGTCCGAAGTATTCCCGCGTATGCCCAGAACGGATCCGGCGCCGACGAGCAACCCGCCCGGCAGCACATGCGTTCCGGCCAGCAGATTGACCGTCGAATGGCCGGTCAACTGAATCCGGTTCGTGATGCCGACCGCGTGCATGTCCGTTTCGTTTTGCAGATTCTCCGCATACCGGTCAAAACCAACCACGCCGTTATGAGCCGTCAGGTTCGGTATCATCATGGCGCCCTGGTGCGTCTCGAACCAGGCGTTGGAGACGGTCAGGTTCCAATAGTTCGTCACCGCGTCGGGGAAGTAGTATTGAAAGCTGTTCGTGATCAACATCTCCAGCGGAGTGCCGGGAGCTCCCGCCATGCCGGCGAAGCGGCCCGGTTCCCAGAGCGTGCCGGCCTGCCCGGGCCGCGTGGCCGCGTTGTAGCCGGCGCCGCCTGCTACGGAGACCAAGCCACTGAAGGTCGAATCCGCGTACTCGATGGCGATGCGTCCGCCGCCTCCCGAGGCGGCGACCACCGAAGATTTGCCCCCTTCCGCCTTGATGACACCCGCCCCGGTCAGGTTCGAGGCGCTCAACCAGAGACTCCCGCCCGAGCCGGAGCGGGCCGTGTTCGGCGCCGAGGCGTCGATCACGCCGTCCACCGAAAGCGTGTCGGTTACCGCCAGCCGGATGGCGCCTCCGCCCACGCGGTCTGTCGTGTCGGCCCCCCCACTGCCCAGGGCCGTGGGCTGCGTGATAGACCCATAGGCGGCAGGGGAACCGCCGTTCCCTTTCCCGCCATGAGCCGCCCCGCCGCTCGACGCGCCGGGCCCCTTGTTCATGCCGAAACCCTGCCCCAGGGCGCTGAGCGTGCCGTAGATCGCCGCGTTGGTCGTGAAAATCGTCACGCCGATGCCGTGCGGCTTGGCCGCAGTCCCGCCGGAAGGCTCGTTCGCGGCGGTCGGATCGCCCAGACACGTCACCGTGGCGCCACTGCCCACGGTGAAAGACGAATACGCGCCGCTGACCGGGTTTGTCCCGGCCGGGATCGCGGGCGCGAACGGAGTGCCCGAGGGGATGACCACATGCCCTCCGGCCGCCGGCCATCCTCCCGACCAGTTGGCTTCGTTCGTCCAGTCAACTGACACCGCGCCGGTCCAGGTGTGCGTCCCCGCCGCCGCCCGTCCGGCGCCCATGAGCGCCATCCCCGTGATCACGACCACCATCCGCGGACAGACTGTTTTCATGGGCTCTCCTTCCAGGCGCTACGCCCCCATCGTTTCGTCGCGACACCGCGCCGCATCCAGAGCGAACAAGAAAATATTCGCATATTCCGAGGCTTCTGTCGACCGTGTGGCGCGGCCATGTTCCGCGGGGAGTTGGAGTGGCTGACGTCGCCGTTTCATGCGCATCTCCTTGCTCCTGCGGCTCGCGGGAACGCTCGCCCTCCATTTCGAAACATCAAGCGGCGGGTGACGGCCTGCCTGGAGGGCGAGCGTCCCCGCGAGCCGTCTGCACTTGCAGAACCCAAGCGGACGACACGGAGGTCGCCCTCCAGCCCTGATCGCCACCGTTTTCGGCGGATCTGGAGGGTCGGGCTCCGTCCCGACCGGTTTCCGTAGGGGGTTCTGCAAGTGCCTCCCGCAACTCACTTTCCGACCACGCAGCGGAACGTCACCTTCGTGTAGTCGCGCGCGCTGGGCGGGCAGAGGTAGCGGAAGGAGATGCGCGAGAATTCCTCGGAGTGGCCGCTGTCGCCGCCCTTCAAGACCTTGTTCGTGCCGGTGGCGGGACCGTCCGGGTTCTTCGCCGGCGCCTTTTCCCAGTAGTCGGAAGCATACCAGTCGCGCACCCACTCGAAGCAGTTGCCCGCCATGTCGAGAACGCCGTACGGGCTCGCGCCCTGCGGCAGCGCACCCGCCGGCAGCATGCCGTCGCGGTGGCGTTCCAGCGTCCTCTCCCAGCCGCAGGCTTTCGCGGGATCCCACGCGTCGCCCCACGGATATTCGCGGGCGTCCTTGTCGCCGCGCGCGGCCTTGCACCACTGCGCCTCGGTCGGGAGACGGCCGCCCGCCCAGCGGGCGTAGGGTTCGGCCTCGTTCCAGGAGAGGCACACGGGGTAGTCGTCGTCGGTCGCGTTGAGATCCTTCTTCTCCTTCGCGAGCATCGACGACTGGCACCAGGTCGGCTTGAACGCGCGTCCCGTCGCCTCGCAGAACTTCTTGTACATGCCGAGCGTCACGGGCTTCTTGTAGATCCAGTACTCGTCCAGCTCGATCTCGCGCTGCGGCCATTCGTCGCGGCAGCCGCTCCCGACGGGGGTACCCATCAGGAACCTGCCCTGCGGCACGCGCACGAGCTCCGCGCCGTCGATCTCGTTGACGGCGGTGTTCTCGCCGGTCAGCCTGATCTTCGGCTGCAGCGGCGTCTCGACACGCTGCCTTTGCACGACGGGAGCGGCCTTGCCGGTGGCCGACACGGTGAAGCTGGGCAGTTCCAGGTCGAGTTCCCCGCTGCCGGGGCTGGCGTTGAAGTCGGAGAACACAACATCCATGTAGCCATGCTCGATGTCCGGTTTGAACGAGACCGACTTCCACTTCGCCGTCGTGTTGACCGACACCGTGACGCCGTCGCCGCGCACGAAGGTCACCGTGACAGGCGCGCCGTTCGTCGCGAGGGGGAACGTCAACTCGCCGCCGGCAGCAACTTCTTCTGCGGCATCGTAGAGCGGATTCTGGCAGTCGGCGTCCAGGAGGTCGGCCGCGCGCCTGGCCGAAACCGCCGCCTTGGGCGCGCTGGGGTCGAGGTCGGCAAGACGCACGGCTTTGGCCACACCGCCTCCCGTCACACCCGCGGCGGCGGTGGCGGCGTCCGCAAGCACAAGGCGGAAGGTCGAGGAGAAATGGGTCCAGCCGGGCATGCCCGGATTGATGCCCGCTTTCTTGTAGTCGCCCTGGTGGAAGCGGCGGCGGATCGTGAGGCCGTCGGTGCCCGCCTTCTGGTCCTGCAGGAAGTAGAACTTGCCGAAGCCCGAGCGGTACATGGCCAGATTGATGAGCGCCTTCATTGAGAAGGCGCCGGGCTCCTCGCCCTCCTGCGGCAGCCAGGCGACGATGTTGCCCGGGAAGCTCTCCCAGTAGCCGGACGTTCCCGCGTGCTGCGCGAAGAGTTCGATGCCGTCCTTCTTGAGCGAGTGGATGCGGCCGCGCAGCCACGGCACCGTGAGCGCCTGGTAGCCGCCGCCAACGACAGCGCGCGCCTCGCCGCCCGCGTCGCGTGTGCCCGCCGCGACGCGTTCCTCCGGGGTCTGCGGCCAGCCGCCGCGGCGGCAGGCGTCCGCAAAGTTCTTCAGCGAGTAAAGGTAGAGGGGATCGTCGCCGTGCGTCACCCAGGCGCGGCCGGTGGCGGGATCCTTCACGACCGCCAGCGGGTCGTTCTTGCCGGAGACGAGCAGAATCTGGTCGAGATGGGTTGCCCGCGCCTTGAGAATGCGTTCGGCATGCACCGCGTTCCCTTCGGCCTTGGCCGCGGCAAGCGCGCGCTCGAAGCAGGCGTTCATCTTCGCGACATCCGCCTTGCGCCAGAGTTTGTCGCCGAGGACGTGTCCGAAGCTCGACCACCGGACGCAGCTGACCGGGTACTTCGCCTCGCGGCGCACCTGGTCGACGTAGAGCAGGTACTCCCAGAGGTGCTTCGCCGCGGGCGCGCCGAAGCGTTTGACCAGCGTGTCGCGGGCGAGCGCCTTGTAGTCGAGGTCGGGGTTCCAGCCGAGACGGTACCAGAGCCAATTCGCGCCCCAGCCGGGGTCGCCGCCCGGCAGGCTCCCGCACTGCGCGCAGCCGAGGCCGCAGTCGCGCCAGTAGCGGTAGTCCTCGGAGTGGCAGAAGAGATTGGGCCACTCGGAGTGTTCGCTGTTGCCCGGATCGGGACCTTCCCAGTGGTAGATCGAGGTGCGGCCGTCGAGATAGGC
>CAYVKQ010000211.1:0-5844 GCA_964451945.1 uncultured Lentisphaerales bacterium | reverse complement strand
GCTTGATGACCGAAGCAGTCCGCTTTCACGAACGGCTCGTCGATGACGACCTGAAAAGCGTGCTTCGCGCGGATTTGCCGCTGCATGAAGTCTAAGGACGGCGACAGCGCCGTGTCGGACTGTTTGACCTCGACCAGAAACCAAGGCTTCTGATCCCTCGTCACCAGAAAATCGACTTCGCGCTTCTGCTTGTCGCGGATATAGAACAATTCGAACTGGCCCAGGCCCAAGTCGGTCCAGCCTTCGACCGCTTTCAACAGATGGCACCCGACAAACGTTTCCGCCCGCTGCCCCGCGTCTTCGATCTGGGACCAATCCCTCAGGAACCACTTGGGCTCTTTGCGGATAGCGGCCGCGACCGAACGGTGCCAGGGCTTGACCAGAAAGCCGTGGTGCAGAGCCGACAAGGCGCCGATCCACGCGCGTGCGGTGTTCTCGCTGACGCGGATTTCTTTCGCCAGCGAGGCGCAAACCACCTGCTGTCCCGAACGGGAACCGAGAAGCGTCGCAAGCGCGATCAATTGGTCGATTTCCTGGATGCGCGTGAGTTCGCGGACATCCTCTCGCAGCAGTTGCGACTGCCGCAGATTCTGCCATCGGCGAGAGAACCGGTCATCCCGCCTGACAAATGGCTCGGGGAACCCGCCGTAGGTCCAGAGTGCCGACCACTCGCTTTCTGACAGCGCCCGCGGCGGTGAAAGCACATCCTTCCGCACTGCCGGGGCAGTCAGTTCCGCCACGCTGAACGGATGCATCCGGTAAAGAAAATAGCGGCCCATCAGGCTGTCCCCGCCCCGCTTAAAAACGTCCAGGCGCGAAGAGCCCGTCACCACAATGCGGGCCGCATCGCCATAGACATCGAAAAAGCCCTTGAGAAACGTCTTCCAGCGTGCGTACCGGTGGATTTCGTCGAACGCCACGATGCGTTTATCTGCGCTCAGTTTTTGCAACCCCGCAAAAGCCGCAACCTCCGCAGGGCCTTTCAAAATCAATGCGCGCGCATCCTGGTCGTCCCAGTTCAGGCAAACGGTCGCCAGTCCGAGGCACACCGAAGTTTTGCCCACCTGGCGCGGACCTGACACGAACGCCATCTGCCGATTCTCGGCCAGGTGTTCCTGCAACAGTTCCGTATACACTCTGGGATAGGTTTTCATGGTTAACCATTATGCACATATCTGCGGAATGGTCAAGACCAATCCGCAGCATTATGCGGAATAGTATGATCTCCGGAGAGTGAACATAAGCATAAGGAAAGTGGAAACTCCGAAAAACAGCAACGAGCGATCACGGTGAAACCACCGCTCTATAGCACCAGCCGCTTTTTCTCGAATCACGACCTTTGGGCTGAACCGCGGCGGCGGCGCGCGGCGGGCTGGCAGCGGGAACAGAAATGGGTGCCGCGCCCGCCGACGACGGTGCGGCGGATCCCGCGTCCGCAGCACGGACAGGGGCACCCGTCGCGGCGAAAAACCCGCAGGTTCGAGGCGTTGTCGCCGCGGCGCCCCGCCACGCTGTAGAAATTGGTCGCGGCGCTGCCGAGGGTCGTGCCGTTGGCGCGGATCGCCAGGGCGAGCGTCCCGCGGATCGCCGCATGCAGGCGGCGCACCTCGCCGCGGCTGAGCGAGGCGGCGGTCCGTTCGGGATGGATGCGGGCGGCGAAGAGCGATTCGTCGGCGTAGATGTTGCCGATCCCGGCGACCACCGACTGGTCGAGCAGCACGCTCTTGACCGCCCGCCTCCGACGGTTGAGGGCGGCGGCGAAACGTGCGACGGTGAACTCCGCTTCCAGCGGCTCCGGACCGATCGCATCGAGGGTGTCGGCAACCCGTTCGGCGAGACACACCCGCGCGAATTTGCGGGTGTCGTTCAGCACCAGGATGCGGCCGTCGGCGAAGGAGAACTGTGCGCGGTCGTGCGGCAGCGGAGCATCCGCGGCATCCGCAAACCGCAATTTACCCGTCATGCGCAGGTGGATCAGCAGGGCATGGCCGTCATCGAGTTCCAGCACGATGTACTTGGCGCGGCGGGAGACGGCGCGGACCACGCGGCCGCAGAGCGCCGCGGCCAGCTCCGCGGCCGGCATCCCGGCGGCGGTCCGCGGCCATAAAAAAACGATGTCTCGGATGACGGCGCCAGCCACGCCGGCGGCGCGCAGGTCGCGCACGACCGTTTCGACTTCGGGAAGCTCGGGCATGGCGGCATCCCTCCCCCGTCAAAGCCCCAGCCGCTTCTCGAACGCCGGGTCGCGCGGCGCGCCGCATTTGACGGCCAGACGGTAGTACATCTCGGCCTCGGCGGTCTTGGCCGACAGCTCCATGGTCAGATAGGCCATATTCATCAGCGCATCGGGATGGGAGGGGTTCTTCTTGAGCAGTTTGTCGAGTTCCAGCATCGCCCGGTAGGGCTGTTCGCTGCCGAGATAGGCGCCGGAGAGCAGCAGATGGACCGTCTCGTCCTCCCGCTCGGCGCGCAGATCCTCCAGAATGAGCAGGGCGTCCTGGAAACGCTTGTCCCGGCACTCCAGCACCGACAGCAGAAGCCGCGCCTCGCGGTGGCCGGGGTCGGCGCGCAAGACCTTCATCAGCGCCTCGCGCGACTCCCCGGTTCCGTCATGGTCGAGCATGTCGCGCGCCCAGGCGATCTCCTCGGCGATCTCCGCCGCGCCCAGCGGGGCGGACGCCGCGGCGGGGGTCTCGGCGGACGCCGTGGCGACGGGCGCGGCAGCCGGGCCGGCGGCGACGGACACCGCGGCCGGTTGGGCGGCAGGCGCCGCGGATGGCTGCGCCGCCGCGGGATTGGTGGGCGCGGGCGCCGGCATCACGGCGACCCGGCGCTGCGGGCCCGTGGCGGCGTCGAACTTCACACGGTCGATCTGGGTTTCGCAGAACGCGCGGTGAAAACGCACGCTGCCGAGATCGCCCTTGGGATGGTTCGCTTCCGCCTCCAGACAGAGGTCGACCGCCTGCTGGTAGAGGGCCACCGCGCGCGCGGCGTCGCCGTCGTTCGCCCACGCCAGCTCGGCCTCGCGCGCCAGCTCGCCGGCGCGCTTGAGCGCGGCGCCGATTTTGTCATCCCCCTTGCCGCCCCAGCCGAAAAGCGCCTGCGCCTCCCCGGCGGCGAACAGCAGCATCGCCACCGCACAAACGATGCGGAGCAGCCCGGGGCTCTCCCTACGCGTGGCTGTGTGTTTCATGCGTGCGAGTGTACCACACCCCGCCGAAAGGGGGAAGAACGGAGAGCCACGGTTACTTCGCGGCGACCGCCGCCCGCAGGTCGCGCAGGAACGCCTCGCCCGGAAGCCCCTTGGCGGCGGCTCCGGCGGAGTACTCCTGCAGCAGCGGCGCCACAAGCGCTTTCCACGCCTCCTGTTCGGCGGCGTCCAGAGGGATGAACTCGCGACCCAGTTCCTGTGCAAAGGCGCGGCCGTCGGCGTCGGCGTCGTTCCAGGCCTGACCGTGCTTCCCGACCCACTCGGCGCTGACCGTTTCGATGATCGCGCGGAGATCGGGATCGAGCGCCTCCCACTTCGCCTTGTTCATGGCGACGTAGAACGCGGTGGTGTAGCCGATGCACTGCGACTCGGTGACCGACTGGATCACCTCGGCCTGCTTCCACCCTTTCAGTGTCTCGATGGGACAGAAGGTGGCGTCGGCAACCCCTTTCTGCAGCGCCTCGTAGGTCTCGCCCTGGGGCATGCCGACGGCGGCCGCGCCAAGGCGTTCGACGACTTTGGAGCAGAAGCCGGTGGCGCGCACCTTGAGCCCCTTGAGGTCGGCGAGCGAGCGGACGGGGCGTTTGGAGGCGAGGATGCCGGGGCCATGGGCGTGAACGTAGAGAAGGCGGGTGTCCTGCACCTCCTGCGGCCGGTACTGCAGCGCCAGCGCGTTGGCGGCGCGGGTGGCGGTGACGCCGTCGGGGTAGCCAAGCGGCAGGTCGAGCGCCTCGAGGAGGGGAAAGCGGCCGCGGGTGTAGGCGAAGGCGCTCATGCCGATGTCGGAGATGCCGTCGACGACCCCCTGGTAGTTCTGGTCGGCCTTGGTGAGGACGCCGCCCGGGAAGACCTCGATGGCGACCCGGCCGCCGCTCCGCCGGCCGATCTCTTCGGCCCATTCGACCGCGAGTTTGCTCTGCACGTGGGTCGGCGGGAAGAAGACGCTGTAGGTGAGGCGGATCGGCGCCGCCGACTTCTCCTCCCCTTTCGCCTTCTGCTTGCCGCACCCGCACGAGAGGCACGCCGCAGCGGCCGCGAGGCCGCAGACGATCATTTTACCACGCTTCATCCTCATCCTTTCCGGCCGTTGCCGTCGCCGACGGCGCGGCCACTTGTTGTTTCAGAGCCACTCGATCCGAGCCAGCGGCTGGCCTTTCGCGACTGCGTCGCCGTGGTTCGCCAGAAAGGCGACAATGCGGCATTTCTTCGCCGCCTTGATCGGGTTCATCAGCTTCATCGCCTCGACGATGCAGACCGGCGCGTCCGCCTCGACCGCGGCGCCCGCTTCAGCCAGATTGGGCCTGCCCGGAGCGGACGTGCGGTAGAAGGTGCCGTTCAACGGCGCGTCGATCGTCGGCCCCTGCGGCGCGGCGGGGGCGACGGGGGGCGGAGCAGCCACCGGCGCTGTCGGCGCTGCGGCAGGCGCGGGCGCGGATTTGTCGGCGGCGGACACGGATGCACCGAGAGTGACGCCGAGACGTCCGAAGAGGTCGGCCATCAGGCGGCCGATCTCGGCGTGGCGCAACGTCTCGTCGTCGGCCGTGGCCGCCGGCAACGCGGCGGCCGGAGCCGCCTCGGCCTTGACGGCGGGCTTTTTCTCGGCATCGGCCGGGGACGGCGGCCGCTCCCCTTCAGGCAGGGCGCGCCATTTGAAGTAGCCCAGCGCGACTTCGGGGAAGAGGCAGTAGCTCAGAATGTCCTCCTCGGCCTGGATCAGCCTGGCGTCGAGATCCTTGGCCGCCTGCGGCAGCATCGGCGCGAGCAGGTCCGCGGGGCGGACCGTCACCGGTTGCTCGCCGTTGAGGATCCTCTTGGCGAGCGCCGGCTCGACCGGCGCGGGCGGGCGGCCGTAGAGGCCGCGGACGTAGTCGCGCGTCTCCTGCGGCACCATGCCGTACCGTTCGCCGCCCAGGACGTTGAGCACCGCCTGCACGCCGACGATCTGACTCGTCGGCGTGACCAGGGGCGGGTAGCCCATGTCCTTGCGGGTGCGGGGAAGCTCGTCGAGCACCTCGGGGAGGCGGTCCAGCGCCGACTGCTGCTGCAGCTGCGACCGGAGGTTGGAGATCATGCCGCCCGGGATGTGGTGCTGCAGGACGTCGACGTCGACAACTTCGATGGCGGCGTGGCCCGGTTCGCGTTGCGGCTTGAGCGCGGAAAAGTGGTCGTTTTCGCGGCCCACGGCGTCGAGGTCGAGCCCGGTGTCGTAGCCGGCCGAAGCGAATACCTCGGCCAGCGTCTCGACCGCCGGCTGCGACGAGTACCCCGACATCGTGGCGACGCAGCCGTCGATCGCGCCGGCGCCGGCCCTGACCGCCTCGTAGTAGGTCGCCACCGCCATGCCGCTGGTCATGTGGGCGTGGACCTGCACCGGCAGGCCGGTTCCGGCGACCAGCGCCGCGACCAGCTCGGCGGCGGCGGCGGGCGAGAGGATCCCCGCCATGTCCTTGATGCAGAGGGAGTCGATCCCCATCGCCTGCTGCTCCCTGGCGATGGCGACATACTTGGCGACGGTATGCACCGGACTGACGGTGTAGCAGATCGTCCCCTGGGCGTGGCCGCCGCTCCGCTTCACGGCCTGGATCGCGTGCTCCAGGTTGCGCGTGTCGTTGAGCGCGTCGAAAATGCGGAAG
>CAYVKQ010000210.1:0-5859 GCA_964451945.1 uncultured Lentisphaerales bacterium | reverse complement strand
GTGCCGGTGCGCTTGCCGACGCGGCACTGGAGCATGTAGAGCTTCCCTTCCTGGATCGTGAACTCGATGTCGAGCATGTCGGCGTAGTTCTTCTCCAGGATGCGGCGGATCTCGCAGAGCTGCTTGTAGGTGCCGGGCATCAGCTCCTGCATCGACTTCATGTGCTCGTTCTGCGCGTTTTTGGTGTCGTCGTTGAGCGGGTTGGGGGTGCGGATGCCGGCGACGACATCCTCGCCCTGGGCGTTGATCAGCCATTCGCCGTAGAACGTGTTCTCGCCCGTCGCGGGGTTGCGGGTGAAGGCCACGCCGGTCGCCGAGGTGTCGCCCATGTTGCCGAAGACCATCGCCTGGACGTTGACGGCGGTGCCCCAGTCGTCGGGGATTCCCTCGATGCGGCGGTAGGAGACCGCCTTTCTGCCGTTCCAGCTCTTGAAGACGGCGCCGATGCCGCCCCAGAGCTGGCGCATCGGGTCGTCGGGGAAGGGGACGCCGAGCTCGTCCTGCACGCGGCGCTTGAAGCTTTCGGCCAGCTCCTGCAGGTGCTCGGCCGTCAGCTCGGTATCGCTGGAAACCTCCTTGAGGTGCTTGTACTCGTCGAGGGCGGTGTCGAGCAGGCGGCGGATGCCGACCCCCTTGGCCGGTTCGCGCCCCTCGGCCTTCTCCATCACCACGTCGGCGTACATCATGATCAGGCGGCGGTAGCTGTCCCAGACGAAGCGGGGGTTGCCGGTCTTGGCGATCATGCCGGGAATGGTGGCGCTGGCGAGGCCGACATTGAGGACGGTGTCCATCATGCCGGGCATCGACTTGCGGGCGCCCGAGCGGCAGGAGACCAGCAGCGGGTTGGCGGGGTCGCCGTATTTCATCCCCATGAGCGCCTCGGTCTGGCGCAGCGCCGCCAGCACCTGGCCTTCCAGCTCGCCGGGAAACTGTCCGCCCCGGGCGAAGTAGTCGGTGCAGCACGCGGTGGTCACGGTGAAGCCCGCGGGGACGGGCAGCCCGAGGTGGCACATCTCGGCGAGGTTCGCCCCTTTGCCGCCCAGGAGGTTCTTGTCTTTCGCGTTGCCTTCGGCCTCTTTGCCGCCAAACGTGTACACATACTTCATAGCGTTGTCCGTTCCCCGATTGTCAGTGGCGCCGCGCACGGGCGCCGCGAACGTGTGATCCGCAACCGTGTTCCCCAGAACAAGGTCGCAAAGTGTAGCGAAGGCGTCGGCAAAGGTCAAGCCATCGCGGCAGCCATCGCGGCAGCTGTCGCCACGCCCGAAAGCGCTTCCCTGCGGAGGGGCGAATGCAGTATGATGTGGGCCATTCTGACGCTGTGAAGAGGGTGTGACAGTGATCCCAGGCGGTTTTTTTGACAAACTGGTGGCGCGGCTCGATCGGCTCGATCCGGGGAGTCTGCAGGCGCACTTCATGCGGCTGGCGAACGAGCGCGGTTTTCTCGAGGCGATCTTCCAGTCGATCCAGGAGGGGGTGCTGGCGATCGACAGCCAGGGGCGGTTGCTCTACGCCAACCGCGCGACGGAACAGATGCTGGGGTTCGAGTACGCCAGGATGCGG
This sequence comes from uncultured Lentisphaerales bacterium, assembly GCA_964451945.1. GTDB lineage: Bacteria > Verrucomicrobiota > Kiritimatiellia > RFP12 > JAAYNR01 > JAAYNR01. The sequence goes on along the minus strand of CAYVKQ010000210.1, from coordinate 4,296 downwards.
GGGCGCTCGGTGATGCCGCTGCTGCGCGACCTCGACTGGGACCGCCTGCTGCGCGTGACCGACGCCGACGAGTGGTCGCGCATGGTGACGCGCGAGGTCGAGGTGGCCTATCCCGAGCACCGCCACATCAGCCTCTATGCCGTGCCGCTTCCCGAACAGGGCGGCGCCGACGGGGCCGCGGCCGGGCCGACGGTGCTGGTGATCCTGCGCGATATCACCCGCGACCGCGCCGAGGAGGCCTCGACGCTCGAGAGCGAACGGACCAATGCCGTCAAGCTGCTGGCCGCGGGCGTGGCGCACGAGATCGGCAACCCGCTCAACGCGCTGAACATCCACCTGCAGCTTTTGGCGCGCGCGATCGCCGCGCTCCCCAGGCGGCACCGCGCCGAACTGGGCGACCTGGTCGACGTCGCCCGCACCGAAGTCGGCCGCCTCGACGCCATCATCACCCAGTTCCTGCAGGCGGTCCGGCCGCAGAAACCCCATTTCGCCCCCTGCGACATCCAGGAGTTGCTCCAGGAGACGCTGCGGCTGATCAGGACGGAGGTCGAGAACCGGCGCATCGCTGTGGCGGTCGAGTATCCGGGCGAGATCCCCCGCGTGCAGATCGACCGTCAGCAGATCAAGCAGGTCTTCTTCAACCTGATCAAGAACGCGCTCGAGGCGATGCCCGACGGCGGCAGCCTCAAGATCAGCCTCCGCGCCACCGACGCCTGGCTCGAGGCGGCGTTTCTCGATTCGGGCGTGGGGATCGACCCAGCCCGGATGGGGCGCCTCTTCCAGCCCTATCAGACGACCAAGGCGGCGGGGCACGGCCTGGGGCTGATGATCGTGCAGCGGATCGTGCAGGAGCACGGCGGGCAGATCGAGGTCGCCAGCCGGCCGGGCGAGGGGAGCTGTTTCCGCGTCCTGCTGCCGCTCGCCTCGCGCCGCATCCGCATGTTGAAGATGACTCCCGGACGCGACGGCGCCGCCGCGGGAGGGGACAGTGATCAGTGATCAGTTTTCAGTGATCGGTTTTCCAGTGATCGGTTTTCAGTTTCCAGGTTTCCGGGAAAGGGACGTATGACAGCGAGCGAGGTGCCTCGCCGCCGGCCGGCGGTGCTGGTGGTGGATGACGACAAGAACACGCGCGACGGGCTCGAGCGGGCGCTGCGGCAGAAGTACGACGTGCGCCAGGCCGAGAGCGCGCCGCGCGCCATGGACGAACTCGCCCGCGGCGACATCGCCGTGATGCTCACCGACATGCGCATGCCGGGGATGGACGGCCTGGAACTGCTGCGCCGCGTCCAGACCCGCTACCCCCGCGTCGTCTGCGTGCTGCTCACCGCCTACGGTTCGGTCGAGGCGGCGGTCGAGGCGATGAAGCAGGGGGCCTACGACTTTCTGACCAAGCCGGTCAACATCGACCACCTCGAGGTCGTCCTGGACCGCGCCCTCCATTCGCAGGCGATGGAGGCCAGGGTGGAGGAGCTCGAAGGGCGCCTCGACGACAAATACGGCATGGAGCAGATCATCGGCCAGTCGCCCGAGATGCGCCAGGTCTTCGATCTGGTCCGGCAGGCCGCGCCGACCCAGGCGACCGTGCTCGTCCGCGGCGCGAGCGGCACCGGCAAGGAGCTGGTCGCTCAGGCGCTCCACCGCCTCAGCGGCCGCGCCCGCGGTCCGTTCATCGCCGTCCATTGCGCGGCGCTCTCGCCGACGCTGCTCGAGAGCGAGCTGTTCGGCCACGAGCGCGGCGCGTTCACCGGCGCCATCGCGCGGCGCAAGGGGCGTTTCGAGCAGGCGGACGGCGGCACGCTGTTTCTGGACGAGATCTCCGAGATCGACGCCAGCCTGCAAGTGAAGCTGCTGCGCGTCCTGGAGACCCGCACTTTCGAGCGGGTCGGCGGCGAGGAGGCGATCACGGTCGACATCCGCCTGGTTGCCGCCACCAACCGCGATCTCGAGGCGTGGGTGCGCGAGGGGAAGTTCCGCGAGGACCTCTACTTCCGCCTCAACGTGGTCGACATCACCCTCCCGGCGCTGGCCCGGCGCGCCGGCGACATCCCGCTCCTGTGCGACGCCTTCATCCGCGAATTCGCCGGCAAGCACGGCCGCCCCGTCTCGGGGATCACCGCTGAAGCCGCCGCTCTGCTCGGCGCCTACGCCTGGCCGGGGAACGTCCGCGAATTGCGCAACACGATCGAAAAAATGGTGGTGCTCGCGCACGGCGACCGTCTGGGCGCGCGCGACGTGCCCCCGAATATCCGCGACGCCGTGAAGGGACTCGTCCCGGCGGTGCGTCCCGGTGCGGCGGCGGGCGGAGGCTCGCTCGCCGATGTCGAGCGCGAGCGCATCCTCGCCGTGCTCGAGCGCAACAAACGGAACCGCTCCAAGTCGGCGGCCGAGCTCGGCATCAGCCGCCGCACCCTGATCCGCAAGCTCAACGCCTACCGCGGACAGGGGCTGCTGGACGGCGGCGGCGACGACGAAGCCTGACGCGCCGGAACCGTGCCGGGGGCGCATGGCGGTTCCGATGAGGTTTCCGGAGATGTTCAAGGGCTTGTGCTGCATTGCGGGGCCGTTTATACTAATCGCATTCATTCACCAGGGGAGTGTTCTCTATGAGCAAGATGATGAGCCGTCACGTGTACACGTCGGAATCCGTTTCCGAAGGGCATCCCGACAAGGTTTGCGACCAGATTTCGGACGCCATCCTCGACGCCTGCCTGGCGCGCGACCCGCGGGCGCACGTGGCGTGCGAGACGCTGGTCACCGCCAACCTGACGGTCAACGCCGGAGAGATCGCCTGCAAGGGCTGGGAGTCGGTCAATCCCGAGCAGATCGCCCGTTCGGTCGTCAAGGAGATCGGCTACGTCAAACCGAATCTCGGCTACTCGTTCGACACCTTCAACTACGTCTGCGGGCTCCACGCGCAGTCGCCCGACATCAATCAGGGCGTCTCCCGCGCCCGCCCCGAGGACCAGGGCGCCGGCGACCAGGGGATGATGTTCGGCTACGCCTCCAAGGCCACTCCCGAGTTGATGCCCGCGCCAATCATCCTCTCGCACCGGCTGCTCGAAAAGCTGGCCGCCCTGCGCAAGGCGGGCGAGATCTCCTATCTCGAACCCGATTCCAAGGCGCAGGTGTCGGTCCTGCACGAGGACGGCAATCCGCTGGCCATCACCTCGGTGGTGATCTCGCACCAGACCGGCGATGTGCCGCTGAAGCGGATCCAGAAAGACCTCAAGGCCGTCGCCATGGACGTTCTCCGTCCGACGGGCCTGCTGACCAACAAGACTGAGTGGTTCATCAATCCCACGGGGCGTTTCGTCATCGGCGGCCCGCAGGGCGATTCCGGCGTCACCGGCCGCAAGATCATCGTCGATACCTACGGCGGCGTCGGCTCGCACGGCGGCGGCGCCTTCTCGGGTAAGGACCCTTCCAAGGTCGACCGCTCGGCCGCCTACTACGCCCGCTACGCCGCGAAGAACATCGTCGCCGCCGGCCTCGCCGAGAAATGCGAGATCCAGGTCGCCTACGCCATCGGCGTGGCAAAGCCCCTCTCGATCAACATCTCGACGTACGGCACGGCCACGGTCGACGAGGCGGTCATCGCCAAGGTGCTCGCGGCGGGCGAGATCTTCGATTTCCGGCCGGCCGCGCTGATCAAGGACCTCGGCCTGCTCGCGCCCAAGGGGTGGAGCTACCGCGAAACCGCCTCCTACGGCCACTTCGGACGCAGGCAGTTCCCCTGGGAACGCACCGACCGCGTCGGCGCCCTGCGCGAGGCGTGCGGCCTCGGCCGCAAGGCCTCCAAGAAGCGTTGAGCGGCCCGCGGCGGCCGCCCCGCCCCCGGCCGGCCGCCGCGGGGCAGTGGTTCGTTTTGTTAATCCACCCGCATTCCTGAAAGGTTGCCCGCATGCTTCCCTACAAAGTCAAAGACATCGCCCTCGCCGACTGGGGCCGGCGCGCCATCGAGATCGCCGAGAAGGAGATGCCCGGCCTGATGGCGACGCGCGCCAAGTACGGTCCCGCCAAGCCGCTCAAAGGGGCGCGCATCACGGGCAGCCTGCACATGACGGTCGAGACGGCCGTTCTCATCGAGACCCTCCACGCGCTGGGCGCCGACGTCCGCTGGGCCTCGTGCAACATCTTTTCGACGCAGGACCACGCCGCCGCCGCCATCGCCGCCCGCGGCATTCCCGTCTTCGCCTGGAAGGGCGAGACGCTCGAAGAGTACTGGTGGTGCACCAAGCTGGCGCTCACCTGGCCCGACGGCGGCGGCCCCGACCTGATCGTCGACGACGGCGG
>CAYVKQ010000209.1:0-5861 GCA_964451945.1 uncultured Lentisphaerales bacterium | reverse complement strand
CGGAGGCAAGCGCTTACCTTCAGAATAGTAACCAAACAAATTCCCGGCCGCCATGCGCAGACCGAAAAATCCGAAAACCATGACACCCATCAGGAATGACTGAAAAGCCTGCGCTGCAATGAGCCAGCGTTTGGAGTCATCGTTCATACCACCTCCCATGTGCCAGACTGCGTGCTTCAGTGTGGCTTATCTTGGCCGTGCAATGTGCTTCTTGTCAAGCACAGCGGCCACTCCCGAAACTGCGATTGCGGGACCCGGCAAATTGTTCTTGCAAACCATGGAGGTGATTCTGTACAGTACCGCTGTTTCTACCGATAGAAGCGCTTTGACGAACGAAAGGCAAGGACTTATGAGTATGAACAGGAATCTGTTTTTTCTTGCGTTGGCGGCGGCTCTGGCCGGCGGTTGTGCGCGCAAGTCGGACGAAGCCCGCCCGGTTACCCTGACCTACGCCAATTTCCCGCCGCCGGCGACCTTCCCCTGCGTGCAGATGGAGCGCTGGGCGGACGAGGTCGAGAGCCGCAGTAGCGGGCGCATCGCGGTGCAAACCTTCCCCAGCGGCACGCTGCTCGCGGCCAAGAACATCTTCGACGGCGTCGCCGACGGCACGGCCGACATCGGCTGCTTCGCCATGAGCTACCAGCCGGGGCGTTTCCCGGTCTCCGAAGCGATCGACCTGCCCCATTTCTTCCCGTCGTCCAAGGTCGCCACGCGGGTGCTGTTCGACACCATCGCGCATTTCGCGCCCGCCGAGTTCTCCCGGGTGAAGATCCTGGCGCTCTTCACCTGTCCGCCGGCGGTGGTGATGAGCAGCAAGCCGGTGGAGACCCTCGAAGACCTTGCTGGAATGTCGCTCCGCTCTTCCGGCACTGCCGCCGAGGCGGTGCGCCGCCTAGGCGGCATTCCGGTCGCGATGCCGCAGTCGGAGGCCCCCGACGCGCTGCAGAAGGGAGTGGTCAACGGCAATGTCTCGTCGGGTGAGGTTCTGATGGACATGAACTACGCCGCCTACTGTCCCTTCGTCTATCCGGCCGACCTCCCGGTCGTCAGTTTCGCCGTGGTGATGAACGCCGCCAAGTACCAGGCGCTCCCGGCCGACGTCCGCGCCGTCCTGGACGGCCTGATGGAGGAGCATTCGCTCTGGACCGCGGCGTATGTCGACGACCACGTGGGCAAGTCGATCGCCTGGGCCAGGGAGAACCGCGGGCTGAAGGTGGCGGCGGTGACGGAAGCCGACCGCTCGCGCATGCGCACCACGCTCGGTCCCCTGCTGGAGGACTACTCGGCGCGGGTGGAGAAGGCGGGGGTGCCTGGAACCGAGCTGCTGCGTTTCGTCGGCGAGCGCCGGGACGCCGCCACCGCCGGAGAACCGCGGCCATGAGTCCCGACGTCCCGACACCCACTCCGGGGATCGAGCTGCTGCTGGCGGCCGAGCGTCTGCTCTGCCGCGCCGCCATGGCCGTCGCAGGCGCGCTGCTCGTCCTGCTGATGCTGCTCTCGGGCGGCAACGTCGTGCTGCGCCTGCTCGGCCGCCCCTCGGGGGCCAGCTACGAGCTCTCGGGGTTCTGCGGCGCCCTCGTCGCGGCGCTGGCGCTGGCCGAGACGCAGCGCGTGCGGCAGCACATCACCGTGGATATCCTCTCCTGCCGCTTCCCGCCCGGCGCGCGGCGGGCGCTGCGGGCCGCGAACGGGCTGGCCGGCCTCGCGCTGATGACGCTGATCGCCGCGCAGGTGATCAACCGCAGCGCGCTGCTGCGGCGGGCGGGCGAGGTCTCCGAAACCCTCAACCTCCCCTACGCGCCCTTCATGGTCGCGGCCGCCGCCGGCCTGCTGCTGCTCGCCGGATCCTATCTGGTCGACCTGATCCTCGCTTGCGCGGGAAGCGCCGACGACGGAGCGCGCACGCCATGACGCCCGCCGCCGGTCTATTCGGGATCGCGGCGATGCTCGCCGCCATCTTCCTCCTCGGCCTCTCCCCGGGGCCGGCGATGGCACTGGTCGGGTTCGCCGGCCTGCTGCTGATGCGCGACACGGTCACGCTCGCCGACCTGTTCGCGGGGACGGCGGGGCTCGATTTCTGGGACGTGTTCTCCAACTACGGCTTCACCGTCATCCCGCTCTTCGTGCTGCTTGGCGAGGTCATCTTCTACGCCGGCTACAGCGACCGCCTTTTCGCCGCGGCGCAGACCTGCTTCGGCCACCGCCGCGGCGGCCTCGCCATCACCACCATCGTCGCCTGCGCCGGGTTTTCCTCCATCTGCGGCTCCAACACCGCCGCCGCGGCGACGCTTTCGGCGGTCGCCCTCCCGGCGATGGAGGAGCGGGGCTACCACCCGCGCCTGAAGACGGGCGCCGTCGCCGCCGGTTCGACCCTCGGCGCCATGATTCCCCCCAGCATCGTCCTGGTGGTCTACGGCCTCAACACCGGACAAAGCGTCGGCAAGCTCTTCGCGGGGAGCATCGTCCCGGGCCTGCTGCTGACCCTCCTGTTCGCGCTCACGGTCGCGGTGATCTGCCTGCGCCATCCCGACTGGGCGCCCGCCGCGGCGCCGACGCCCTGGCGGGCGCGCCTGCGCGCCATCCCGCAGACGCTCGACGTGGCGGTGCTCTTCGGCGTGGTGATGACGGCGCTCTTCTCCGGCAAGATCACCCCCACCGAGGCGGCGGGGGTGGGGAGCCTCCTGGCGGTGGCGGTGTGCGTCTTCCGCGGCCACCTCAGCCGCAAGGCGTTCGCCCGCGCGGCTGGCGACACGCTGCGCATCACCGGCATGGTCTTCCTGCTGCTGGCCGGAGCGACGCTCTTCGGGCGCTTCCTCACCCGCACCGGACTGCCCGCCGCCCTCACCGAAAGCGTCGCCGCCGCCCATCTGCCGGGCGCCGCGGTCTTCGCGCTGATGATCCTCTGCTACCTGGCGGGCGGATGCGTCATGGACGCCCTCGCCTTCCTGCTGATCGCCCTGCCGCTTTTCATGCCGCTCGTGAGCACGCTCGGCCTCGACCCGATCTGGTTCGGACAGGTGCTGTGCCTGGTGACCACCCTCGGCGCCGTGACGCCGCCGATCGGCGTCTCCTGCTTCGTGGTGGCCGGGATGAGCCGCGGCAAGATCGGCCTGCACGAGGTCTTCCGCGGCGCCTTTCTCTTCTACCCTGCCTACTTGGTGACGTTGGCCCTGTTGCTGCTTTTCCCCCACGCCACCGTCGGCTGGCTGGCCGCGCTCGTGCGCTGAGCGCTACAGAGGCACTTACAGGACCCAAGCGGACGACACGGAGGTCGTCCCTCCCGCCCTGATCACCACCCGTTTCGGCGGATCTGGAGGGTCGGGCTCTGTCCCGACCGGTTTCTGCAGGGGGTTCTGCAAGCGCCTCTACAGCTTGAACAGCCGCAGGCAGCGCCGGAAATCGGCGGGCAGGGGACTGTGCGCGCGGAGTGTCACGCCCGGCTTGAGCGGATGGGGCATCTCGATCTCGACCGCGTGCAGCATCTGCCGCGGGATCCCGACCAGCCGCTCGTCGCGGGCGAACTTCGGTCCGTACTCGCGGTCACCCAGCACCGGGTGGCGGATGGCCGCCAGGTGCTTGCGGATCTGGTGCGTCCGCCCCGTCTCGATGCGCAGCGCGAGAAAGCTGGCGTCGTCGGTGGCCTCGATCAGCTTGATGTGGGTGACGGCGCGCGCGCCGTCGAGGTCTTCGTGCACCGTTGAAACCTGCTGCTCGTAGCGGCCGGCGACCACGGCGTTGTAGGCCTTGCGCACATGGCGCTTCTTGAACTCCGCGACCGCGGCGTCGAACGCCTCGGGGCGGCGGGCGCAGAGGAGGCAACCGGTGGTGTCGCGATCAAGGCGGTGAACCGCCCGCAGCGCCGGCTCGCCGCGTTGCGCACGCAGCAGTTCTTCGACCCCGCCCTCGCCGACCGCCACCAGCCCGGCCGGCTTGTCCACCACCAGGAAATTGTCGTCCTCGATCAGGACCCGGATCTTCTGCACCTGCACCCGTTCGGCCGTGTCGGCGTAGACCGGCACCAGCACCTGGTCGCCGGAACGGAGCAGGTGGTGGGCCATCCAGACCCGCTTGCGGTTGACCCAGACGGCGCGCGTGTCGATCAGCGATTTGGCGGCGCGGCGCGAGAGCGTCATGCGCGCGCCGAGAAACTCCTGAAGCGTCCGTCCGGCATCGGCGGCGACGACAACGAGGGTGCGTTGCTGTGGCTGGGTCGTGGCGCGCATGTGTCGGTCAATCCTTTTCCGCCGGCAGAACCGAGCAGAGAATGTCCGCGCCGCCGCCCCGGTCTCCCGGCTCGGGCTCCAGCGCCACGTCCGCCCGCAGCGAGCGTCCGCCACGCGCCAGGGTGCGCAGCTCGCCCTTCCAGGCGGCGCCGGATTGCGCCGCCGCCAGTGCGGCGGCCGCGGCATCGGCATCGGCCCAGAGCCTGGTGAACGGCTTGCCGACCAGATCCTCCTCGGCCGCGCAGCCCCACAGCGCCAGCCCGGCGCGGTTCACGCAGCGGACCACGCCGTCGGCGTCGCTGATCACGCCGGGCGCCAGCGCCTTCATCCAGGCGTTCTGCCCCCTCTTCAGCCGCTGCCACAGGTTCCTGCGGCGTTCCACGTTGCGCACCGCGAAGACCAGGTCGCCGCCGTTGACCAGCCGGATCGAGCTGATCGACACCTCGCCGGGAAAGGAGGACCCGTCCTTGCGCACGCACTTTGCGTCGAGCAGGATGAAGCGCCCCTCCTCGAGTCCCTTGCGCACCCGTTCGAGCAGCGACGCGTTGATGCCGCTGATGAGGTCGCCCACCATCCGGTCCCACGTTTCACCGGCGCTGTACTGGAAAAACTCCGCGACGCGGGGGTTGGTGTCGATCACATACCCGTTGGGGTCGGTGACGAGCACGGCGTCGTACAACCCCGCCAGCAGTTGCTGGTAGAGCGACTTGTGGTCGCCGTGTGCGCCGGCGCGGGCCGTGGTGCAGGCACGGCACGGATCCAATCCCGCGCCGTCCGGCCGCGCCGCGGGGGGCGCACCGGCGGACGGCGCGCCGCTGTTTCTCTGCTGGGCTGGTATCATAGGCGTTCCGCGCCACGGAAAGAATGTGACGCATGAGAAATATGACACAAAAACGGCAAACATTCAACCGCGCTGATTTTCCCATTGTATTTTCGCCCGGTTGGTGGCATGTTTTTACTCCCATTCAGAAAGAGGGTAGAGAGACGATGGCGACAACTGTTTCGGAAGCGCTCGAGGGGTGGAGCAGCGTTCGCAGCGCGGAGTTGTATTCGGTTTCATCGTGGGGCAACGGCTACTTCACGGTCACGCCGGACGGCTTCGTCGCGGTGAACCTGCGCAACTCGTCGGGAAAGGTTTCGGTGAAGCTGCACGAGGTGGTGCAGGGGCTCGCTGAACGGGGCATCACCTGCCCCGTGCTGCTGCGCTTCTCCGACCTGCTGGGCGACCGCATCCGCGTCCTCAACGAATCGTTCGCCAAGGCGATCGCCGAGTACAAGTACAAGGGGTGCTACCGCGGCGTCTATCCGATCAAGGTCAACCAGCAACAGCAGGCGGTTTCCGACGTGACCACCTTCGGCCGCCCCTGGCACCACGGCCTCGAGGCCGGCTCCAAGGCCGAGCTGTGCGCGGCGCTCGCGTTCATGCGCGATCCCGAAGCGTACATCATCTGCAACGGCTACAAGGACACGGAGTTCATCGACCTCGCCCTCTCGTCGCTGAAAATGGGGTTGCAGACGATCCTGGTGATGGAAACCCCGGGCGAGCTCGACCTCATCCGCGAACGTGCCGAGGCGCTGGGCGTCCGGCCGCGCATGGGCGTGCGCGTCAAGCTCTCCGCCCGCGTCGGCGGCAAGTGG
>CAYVKQ010000208.1:0-5885 GCA_964451945.1 uncultured Lentisphaerales bacterium | reverse complement strand
GCGCACCATGCAGGGCCCGCCGATGTCGATGTGGGTGCGGGCCGCTTCGGGCGTGACGCCGGACTGCGCCACCGTCTGCCGGAAGGGGTAGAGGTTGACGACGACCAGGTCGAAGGCCACGGCGCCAGTCCGTTGCAGGTCGGCCCGGTGGGCGTCGTTGTAGGTCTCGCCGAGGAGACCGAGGTAGATCTTGAAATCAAGCGTCTTCACCAGGCCGCCCTGCATCTCCGGCTGGCCGGTGTAGTCCGAGACCTGCACCAGCGCCGCGGCGGCGTCCGCCCCGAGGATCCTGCCCAGGGCGGCGTAGGTGCCCCCGGTCGAATAGATGCGGATGCCGGGCGCGGCGCGCAGCAGCTCGGGAATAAAGGTATCGAGCCCCGACTTGTCCGACACGCTCACGAGCGCGTGGCGCAGGGGGATCCGGTCGTCGATCCGTTCAACGAGGTTCAGGCTCATGGCTCACTCCGGTGCCGGCACCGCCACCGGCACCGCCGCCGGCGCCGCGGGCGCGGGGGTTTCGGCCGCGGGCATCCCGCCGAAATCGGAGGGAAGCGCCGCCGGCGCGGCCGGCTGCGACACCCCCTCCATCAGCGAGCGCCCCTCCTTGCGGGCCGAGAGGATCGAGAGCACCAGCGTGTTCGCCAGGAAGATGAAGCCCAGGATGACGGTGGCGCGGGTGAGCACGTTGCCCATCTGGGCGCCGAAGAGCGCTTCGCCCATGCCGCCGCCGAAACTGAGCCCCACGGCGCCTTCGCCCTTGCTGCGCTGCATCAGGATCACCCCGATCAGCAACAGGCAGACCATCACCTCGACCACCCACAGAATCACATACAGGACATTCATGCGCTTCTCCTTTCGCAACCGTTAGCAGCCCGCCTTGACGATCGCCGCGAACGAATCGGCCTTGAGCGCGGCGCCGCCGATGAGGCCGCCGTCGATGTCGGGCATGGCCAGCAATTCGGCGGCGTTCTCCGGCTTCATGCTCCCGCCGTACTGGATGCGGACGGCCGCGGCGGCCGCGCCGCAGGTCATCTCCGCCAGCACGCGGCGGATCAGCGCGTGCATCTCCTGCGCCTGCTCCTTGCTGGCGGTCTTGCCGGTGCCGATCGCCCACACCGGCTCGTAGGCGATGACCACCTTGCCGGCCTTCAGCGCGTCGCCGCCTACGCCGTCCAGGCTCCCCTTGACCTGCCCGGCCACCACGGCGTCCATTCGTCCCGATTCGCGCTCGGCGAGCGTCTCGCCGACGCAGACGATGGGAATCAGCCCCGCGGCGATGGCGGCGCGCACCTTTCCGTTCACGATGGCGTCGGTTTCGCCATAGAAGGTGCGGCGCTCGCTGTGGCCGAGGATCACGTAACGCACGCCCAGCGCCGCCAGCATCGCCGCCGAGATCTCGCCGGTGAAGGCTCCCGACTCCCGGGCGTTCATGTTCTGCGCCCCGAGGGCGATCCGCGATCCCGCCAGCGCGGCGGCGACCGACTCCAGCGCGGTGAACGGGGGACACACGACCACCTCCACGGGGCCGCCGCCGTCGGCCGTCGCCTGGCGGATGCCGGCGACCAGCGCCTTCGCCTCGGCCGCGGTCTTGTTCATCTTCCAGTTTCCGGCGACAATCTTCTTGCGCGTCATTCAGGTCTCCTTCGGTCTCGAAATGAAGGAACAGTATCCTCTATCGCGCCGTTCAAGGCAAGCGCGGGTTTTGGCAAGGCGGCGGTCTCCGGCGGTTGCAGCCGCGCGTCCCGCGGGCCGACGGTCCACGGCCCGTGGCGCCAGGCTTCGTCGACAAAGGCCCGGACGTTGCGCACGAACGCGGCGGACGGCTCGTGGTCGTAGGGTCCGGCCGTGGGCGAGAGGATCAGCCGCCGTCCCGCGCACTCGTCCAGGACGCCGCGCACGGCCCGGCGCATCGCCGCTTCGTCCAGTGCGCGGAAATCGTCGTACTGGATGTTGCCGATCAGGGTGATGCCGTCGCCGAGTTCCGCGTACGCCTGCGCCAGGGTGCAGTCGCCGACGGGCGGTGCCTCGATCGTGTGGAGCGCGTCCGCCCCCATCGCGCGGAATCCCGGCAGTACGGCGCGGATCTGGCCGTGGAAGTGCTGGATGCTTTTCTTCCCGTATGCGCGCACCAGTGCGATCAACTCCCGGGCATGGGGGACGATCCAGCGCTCGAAGGTGACGGGCCCGACCAGGGGCGGCGCCGCCAGTTCGCTGCCCACGAAGAAATAGACATCGGCCAGATCGTGCTCCAGCGCATAGCGGTAGAGCAGGCGCAGGTGGCGCATCGCGCGGTCGAGGTAGTCCTCGATCACGGCCGCGTGCGTCAGCGACCAGACCGCGAGCGACTCCAGCCTGGCGCTTTGGTAGAGCCTTCCGATCGGCTCGCCGAGGTCGAGCATCATGGCGCCCGCCCGCGCGGGGAACTCGGCCCGCTCGGCGCGGCACCGCGCCGCGAAACGGTCGCAGGCCGGCCGCAGCGCCGCCTCGTCCGTCTCGATCGGCAGGCGGCAGAACGCCTCCAGGTCTTCGTCGGTTTCGAGTTTCTCCCGTCCGCCGGCGAGCTGCCGCAGCGGCACGTCGCCGCCGCGGATGAAGGGGATATCCCGGGGGTTGCGGCGGTTCAGCGTGACGCACCGCCGCAGCGCCAGCTCGTGAAGCGGCCGGTACAGGGGGTGGTTCCGGACGTCGGCGTAATAGCCGGTCGGGTGGTAGGGGAAGAGCATCCAGACGGGCACGTGGTCGGTCGAACGCCCCTCCAGGGCGGCCAGTAGCCGTTCGCGGGGGGTCATGGCGCGTTCCTTCCGTTTGCGGCCGCCGCGGCGCGGCGCGCGCGCGGGCGATGGAGGATGACGTTTTCTTGCACGGTGCAAACCTCCGGCCTGCCCAAAACCTGGCGCGGCCGTGCGAACAGGATAGGGGAGGCGCGGGAGGGGGTCAACCGAAACGCGCGTCGGGGCTGGACTTGCCGGCGGGTTCCGTGGCAAGGTATTGCACCATCCTTAGCAGGAGTCGGAACATGATCGCCTCGGACCTTCAGATCACCAGCCTCGCCAACCCCAGAATCAAGACGGTCGTCAAGCTGCGCCAGCGGTCGCACCGCGACGAGCTGGGGCTGATGCTGACCGAAAGCTACCGCGACATCACGCGCGCACTCGACGCGGGGTACGCGCCGACCCAGCTTTTCTTCTGCGAAGAGCTGTTCCTCAAGAACGAGAACGAGCCGGCGCTGATCGAACGCTGCCGCGCGCGCCATGCCGAAATCCTTTCCTGCACGGCGCCGGTGTTCGCCAAGATCGCCTACCGCGAACGTCCCGACGGCCTGCTCGCCGTGGGGCCGCAGATCCGCACCGCGCTGGCCGACCTGGCGCTTCCCGACGACGCCCTGGTCGTCGTCGCCGAGGCGATCGAGAAGCCGGGCAACCTCGGCACGATCCTCCGCACCGCCGACGCGGCGGGGGTCAGCGCCGTGATCGTCTGCGACCGCTGCACCGACATCCACAACCCCAATGTGGTCCGCGCTTCGACCGGCACGATCTTCACCCTGCCGCTGGTCGAGGCGGATGGACCCGCGGCGCTCGCGTTCCTGCGCGGGCGCGGCTTCGCCATCCTCGCCGCCACGCCGCACGCCGAGCGGCTGCATGTCGAGGCCGACCTCACGGGGCGCGTCGCCGTGGTCGTCGGCGCCGAGCAGTACGGCCTCTCCGACTTCTGGATGCGGGAGGCCGACCTGCGGGTCCGCATCCCGATGCTCGGCCGCGCCGATTCGCTCAACGTCGCCGCCGCCACCACGATTCTCCTCTTCGAAGCGGTGCGCCAGCGCGTCGCGGCCGGCCGGCCCGTCCCCGCGCCCGCGCCGGACTGCGCGGACGCCGGGTCGCGGCAGGAACCGGCAGGTCCCGGCAAGCCTGCGCAACGGCCTTCCGCGGAACAGGGGGCCCGCCCATGATCGTCGTCATCGGCTCGCTCAACATCGACCAGGTCCACGCCGTGCCGCACATCGTCCGGCCGGGTGAGACGCTCGCCTCGGGCGGCGTCAAGCGGTTTGCCGGGGGCAAGGGGCTGAACCAGAGCCTCGCGCTCGCCCGGGCCGGCGCCCGCGTCCGCCATGCCGGCCGCATCGGCGCCGACGGCGTCTGGCTGCGGGCGGTCCTCGATGCGGCAGGCGTCGACTGCGCCCACATCCGGGCCGACGACGGTGCGACCGGTTCGGCCTTCATCCAGGTCGACGCGTCGGGCGAGAACGCCATCGTTCTCGACGCCGGCGCCAACGCCCGTGTCGATGCCGACGACCTGCGGCCGCTGTTCGCCGGCTGCGGCCCCGGCGACTACCTGCTGCTGCAGAACGAGATTTCCGACCTGCCGCGCATCATGGCCCGCGGCAAGGAGCGGGGGATGACTGTCGTCTTCAACCCGGCCCCCTGCGGCCCCGAGGTCAACGGCTACCCGCTCGACGCCGTCGACCTGCTGATCGTCAACGAAACCGAGGCGGCGCTGCTCAGCGGCCGCGCCGGCGAAGACGAGGCGCTCGCCGCGTTGCTGGAGCGCCATCCCGCGATGCGGATCGTGCTGACCTGCGGCGCGCGCGGCGCCCGCTACGCCGCCCGGGGGGAGCAGCGGTTCGCCGTGGACGCGGTCAAGGCCAATGTGGTCGACACCACCGCCGCGGGCGACACCTTCATCGGTTATCTCCTCGCCGGGATCGCCGAGGGGATGACGGTGGCGGCGGCCATGCGGCTGGCCGCCCGCGCCGCCGCCATCGCCGTCTCCCGTCCCGGCGCGGCCGACTCCATCCCGCACCGCCGCGAAGTGACCGCCGGCGGAGGCGGTGGGAGATGAGTGGAGACAGTAATCAGCGATCAGTCATCAGTTGGATCTGGTGAACACGGATCACTGATCACCGCAAACGGATCACTGATTACCGTCCCATCGCGGCGTACTTTTCGTAGCGCCGCTGGACGAGCGTGCCGCGGTCAAGCGGCTTGAGCGCCCGCAGGTGCTTCAGGACGGCCTTCTTGACCGCGGCCACCGCCTTGGCGGGATCGCTGTGGGCGGCGCCCTTGGGTTCGGCGATGATCTCGTCGATGACACCCAGCTCGCGCAGCGATTCGGCGGTGATCTTGAGCGCGGCGGCGGCGTCGGGCGCCTTCTTGCCGTCGCGCCAAAGGATCGAGGCGCACCCTTCGGGCGAGATCACCGAGTAGATCGCGTACTGCAGCATCATGACCACGTCGCCGACAGCGATGCCGAGCGCGCCGCCGCTGCCGCCCTCGCCCGTGACGACCGCGACGAACGGGGTCCGCAGGGCGGCCATTTCGGTCAGGTTGCGGGCGATCGCCTCGGCCTGGCCGCGCGCCTCGGCGTCGAGCCCGGGATAGGCGCCGGGGGTGTCGACCAGGGCGACTACGGGGAGGCCGTACTTCTCGGCCAGCTTCATCAGCCGCAGGGCCTTGCGGTAGCCTTCGGGATTGGCCATGCCGAAGTTGAAGCGGATGTTCTCCTCGACCGTCTTGCCCTTGCGGTGGCCCAGGAGCATCACCCGCTCCCCGTCGATGGTGGCGAAGCCGCCGATCAGGCCGTGGTCGTCGCCGAAAGCGCGGTCGCCGTGCAGTTCGACAAAGTCGGAGCACATGCCGGAGATGTAGTCGGTGACCGCGGGACGGCCGGGATGGCGGGCGACCTGGACGATCTCCCAGGGACTCAGTTTCTTGGAAAAATCGATCTCGCTCATCGTCACTCCGCAGCTTGTTGTGTCGCGTACCGCAGCACGTTCGCCAGGAACGGCTTCAGCCCGGCCCGCGGCACGATGTGGTCGAGGAAGCCGTGTTCGAGGAGGTATTCGGCGGTCTGGAAGTCGTCGGGCAGCTTGACTTTGAGGGCGCCCTCGA
>CAYVKQ010000207.1:0-5906 GCA_964451945.1 uncultured Lentisphaerales bacterium | reverse complement strand
AGCACATCCGGCCACGCCATCAGCGCTTCATCGATCTCGGAAAGAACTATGGCGCACGCATCATCCTGCACTCCTGCGGGTCGTCGAGCTGGGCCTACGAGGACTTCATCGCCATGGGAGTCGACGCCGTCGACACCCTGCAGCCCGAAGCCGCGAACATGGCGCCTGCCTATCTGAAGGAGACCTTCGGCGGGCGCCTGACGCTGCACGGTTGCATCTCAACCGCGGGTCCGGTGGCGGTCGGCACGGTCGACGAGACAGTCGCCGTCTGCCGCGAGACACTCGCAACAATGATGCCCGGCGGTGGGTACTGTTTCGCGCCGACGCACGCGCTCCAGGACAACTCTCCCACCGAGAATGTCGTGGCGATGTACGAGACCGCGCACCGGCACGGGCGTTACTGATCCGGAGGCGGGGCATTAGGCACCGCCGATTCCCGTGAACGCCCGACGTTTACCGGGGCTGCCGGCCGGCCAGGCGCAGGTGTTTGTCCATGCCGTAGGGGAAGTCGTGCGGCAGGTAGTTGCCGACGCGTGGACCGCAGAGGCTGTAGGCACGGGGGAAGTGAACGAAAATCCAGGGACAGGCGTCGCGCAGGATCGCCTGCATTTGGCGGTAGAGGGCGAGCCGTTGCGCCTCGTCGACGGTCTGCGCCGCCCGCTCGTAGAGCGCGTCATAGGCGGGATCGCGAAAGTTGCAGCGGTTCGGACCGGGCGACTGGTTGGGACCGTGGAAGAGCTGCAGGAAGTTGAGCGCGTCGGGATAGTCGCCCACCCAGCCGATGCGGAACATCTGGGTTTCGCGCCGTGAAACGCGCTGCAGAAAGGCGGGCCAGTTCTGGTAGCGCGGCTGCAGGTCAATGCCGACGCGCTCGAAGAAGGCGCGCATCAGCTCGGTCGACTCACGCACGTCCTGCGAGGTGCGGCCCAGGTCGAGGGTCAGCGTCAGGCGGCGCCCCGTCCGCGGATCGACGCCCCCGGGATACCCCGCCGCGGCCAGCAGTTCCCGCGCGCGCGCCAAGTCGAACGACCAGGCGAACGGTTCGTCCAGGTAGCCGGCGACCTGCGGCGGCACCGGTCCGTCGGCGCGGACCACGCGGTGATTGTAGAACGCCTCCCAGCGGGTGCCGTCGAAGGCGCAGTTCAATGCCCGCCGCAAGGCGGCGTTGGGACCGACCACCGGGTCCTCGAAATTGAAGGCGACGTAGGCGACCTCCAGCGTCTCCATGCTGTACAGGCGCACCCCGCTATCCGCGAGCCCGGGCGTCAGCCCGCCCTGCGGTTCGATCACAGCGTCCCAGTTGTCGCGGGCGATCTCGCCCAGGAAATCGAACTCGCCCGCCAGAAAGGCGAGCCACTGCGTCGACACGTCGTCCATCACGCGGTAGCAGATGCGGTCGAAGGGGCGGCCGGCGGCGGCGCCCCAGCCGCGCCACTCCGGCACGCGCGCGAAGACCATCTCGTAGTTGCGGCGCCACGAATCGAGCCGGTAGGCCGCCGAGCCGACGGCGCGGCCGCCGAAGTCGGCGCCGTAGCGGGCGACCGCCTCGCGCGGCACCACCGCCGCGTAGGGCATCGCCAAGGTCCAGATGAACTCGGGACTCGGCCGCACCAGGCGGATGCGCACCGTGCGGCTGTCGGGCGCATCGAGTCCCTCCACGGGCAGGGCGTAGTCGGTGGGTTCGGCGCCGGCCGAACGCTCGGCGAAGGCGCGCATGCCGGCGATCTGGTCCTTGACCAGCCAGGCGCCCGACGAGGCGAGCTTGGCGTCGGCGAGCCGCTTGAGCGAGAAGACCACATCGCCGGCGACGACGCGGCGGCGCAGCGGCCGCCCGGAGGCATCGCCGCCGAAACAGGCGTCGGCGGTGAACCAGGCATTCGTCACCAGGCGGAACGTGAGGCAGCGGCCTCCTTCGGTGATTTCGGGAAGCGTCTCCGCGAGCCCTGGAACGAGGCGGTAGGGACGCGCCGCGTAGTCGTATTCGACCAGCGTCTCGTAGACCAGCCCGACCGCACGGCCCGCGTAGACCGAAGCGGCTTCGGCCGGATCGAGCGACGCTACGCGGTCCATGCTGCGGCGGAACACGGCGGGCGGCGGCGGCGCCGCTGCCGCGCCGACCGTTCCCAGGGCAACCGCACACAGCAGAAGTGTTGCGCGCGCCGTGCGGCTGGACATGCGGCGGCTCATGCGGAAGGTTTCGCCACGGCGGGGTGAAGGTAGACGGGTAGCGGGTCGCGTCGCGCGGCCGCGGGCGCGGCGAGGCAGAGGCGGCCGACCGCTGCGGCGCCGGCAACCAGCGCCTCCGCCGCCACGCGCTTCGGACCAAACGCCGCCACCAGCTGCGCGCCGATCCGCGCCCAGTCGGCGGTCACGACCGGCACGCCTTCGGGAACCGCGGTGGCGATGTCAGCGGCCCGGCACAGGCGGAAATCCTCGGCCGTGTGCCGCGCGGCGGCGACGGCGCCGCCAGGCGCGACCACCGCCACGCCGCCCTGAGGCGCCAGGCGGAAGGTCGCCGTCCAGAGCCGCTCGCGCCGCGCGTCGCCGATGATCGCGACCGCTGGGGGGGCGTCGGCGGCCGAGAGCAGCCGGAACGCGAGCGCGGCGGCGCTGCTGACGCCGAAAAGGGGCAACCCGCAAGGCAAGGCCATCCCCTGCAACGCCGCCAGCGACGAGCGGATGCCGGAGAACGATCCGGGGCCGGCGCCGGCGCAGAGCGCGCCGAGCCGCCCCGCCGCCACGCCGTGTTCCGCGAGCAGCGCCGCGACCGACGCCAGCCACCCCGGCGACCGCGACGGGTCCGCCGCGTCGCGACACTCCCCCGCCAGGCGTCCGTTGCAAAACAACGCCGCCCCCGCTTGCGCACCCGAACGGTCAACCGACAACACCCACACGTCTCGCTCCCTTTCGCGTCAACTGCGACTGCGGGAAAGTATCGCAAATACCCGCTGCCGGTGCAATTCAAACACAAAACCTTGAAGCGCCGGCGCGGCATCTGTATCCTGTGTCCGTCATGAGTGATGAATCGGACAAAGGGGCGTCAGACCCCGCAGCGATCACCGACGCGCTGCGTCTCCGCTTCGGCCACGCCTCCTTTCGCGCGGGGCAGACCGACGCGATCCAGGCGTCCCTTGCCGGACGCGACGTCGTTCTGGTGATGCCCACCGGGTCGGGCAAGTCCCTGTGCTACCAGATGACGGCGCTGCTCCTCCCCCACACCACGCTGGTCGTCTCGCCGTTGATCGCCCTGATGAAGGACCAGGTCGACGCGCTGGAGCGCCGCGGCATCGACGCCACCTTCCTCAACTCCTCGATCAATGCCGACGAGATGGCCTCGCGGCTCGCCCGTTTCCGCGCCGGACGCTTCAAGCTGGTCTACCTCGCGCCGGAGCGGTTCCGCAACGCCCGCTTCCTGGAGGCGCTGCGGCAGACGCCGGTTTCGCTGCTGACCGTGGACGAGGCGCACTGCATCAGCCAATGGGGGCACGACTTCCGTCCCGACTACCTCCACCTGAAAGAAGTGGTGGACGCCCTGCCCGGGGTCCGCGTGATGGCGGTCACCGCCACGGCGACGCCCGATGTGCGCGGGGACATCGTGACGCAGCTCGGGCTCGGGGTAGCGCCACGCCGCGAGCCGCTCGTCCGCGTGCACGGGTTTGCCCGGCCCAACCTCCACCTGGCCGTCTGCCGCGCGCCGTCGCACGCGGTCAAGCTGCAGCGCGTAAGCGCCTGCATCGCCCGGCACCAGAACGGCATCGTCTATGTCGCCACGCGGCGCCAGGCCGAACGGGTCTGCGAACGGATCCGCCAGACCTGCCGCGTTCCCGCCCTGCTCTACCACGGGGCGCTCGCCGACGACGAGCGCGCACGGGTGCAGGACGCGTTCTGCCGCGCCGAGCATCCGGTGATTGTGGCGACCAGCGCCTTCGGCATGGGGGTCGACCGCAACGATCTCCGCTTCGTCTGCCACTGGGACGTCCCCGGCTCGGTCGAAGCCTACTACCAGGAGGTCGGCCGCGCCGGACGCGACGGCCGGCCGGCGTGGTGCGAGTTGCTCTTCAACTACGCCGATGTTCGGACGCAGCAATTTTTCATCGACGGCGCCAATCCCACGCCGGCCGCCATCTTCAGGTTGTGGGATGTCGTGCGCCAGCGCTGCGCCAATGGCCCGCAGACCCTCACCGACGAGGCGTGGGCCGAGGCGACCGGCGAGAAAAACGCCATGGCCGTGCGGACCGGGCTGGCACTGTTGGAGCGGGCGGGGCTGATCCGCCGCGTGCAGGAATCCGGGCAGCGCCTCGCGACCTTCGCCCTCGCCGCGGATGCCGACACCGCCACGCTCCAGGAGCACCTCGCCACGCTTCGCATCAAGTCGGAGCGGGACAACCAGCGGCTGCAGGCAATGGTCCGCTATGCCTTCGCGCCGGGCTGCCGCCATGCCTACATCCTCTCCTACTTCGGCGAGGACGGCGCCGCCGCAACCTGCGGCGGGTGCGACCACTGTGTGCGCGGCGAAGCGGAGAATGCCGCCGTGCCGACGGAGGCGCAATGGCTGATCCTGCAGAAACTCCTCTCCTGTGTCGGCCGCATGCAGGGACGCTACGGTGCGCGGCGGGTGATCCAGGTGCTGCGTGCCGACCCCGACCCCTATCTCGTGGAACGCGGCTTGGACGGCCTCTCGACCTTCGGGCTGCTGCACGACCTCTCGGCGGCGGCCCTGGGTGCGTTGATCGACGCGTTGGCGGCGGCGGATTGCCTGGCGTTCGGCAACGATTCCTACCGCCAGGTGTCGCTCACGCCGCGCGGCTTGCGCGTGGCGCGCCGCGAAGCGCCCGATTTCAAGATCGCCTGGCCCGCCACGGCACATCCGCCTCCCGCGGGGCGCAAACCGAGACCTCCGGCGAAACGCGCAGACGCACCCGGGGCGGCGTCACCCCGTACGGGTGATCCGGCGCTGCTCGAAAAACTGCGCGCCTGGCGTACGGCTGTGGCGACAACCACCCACAAGCCGGCCTACACCGTTCTGCACGACCGCACGCTCGCCGAAATGGCCGCGACGCAGCCGCGCACCAGCGAGGCGCTGCAGCAGGTCCCGGGCATCGGACCGTCCAAGAGCGCGCGCTACGGCGCCGAAATCCTGGCGATCATCCGCGCACACCCGGCCGCCGCGCGGGAGGGCGGAGAAGTGATCCGTGATCGGTAAGCGCGGCCCGCCGGGGACGGCGGGCCCTACCTGCGCCGCACGTCACCTGGTGGGGGCGCCGTCCCGGTGACCCGGGTGCCGCGGGTGGCGGGCGCAAGCGCGGCTCGCCGGGGACGGCTCGCCCTACCTGCGCGAGCCGCATGCCGCAGGTTGTGAGCATAATATCGGCCCGGCGGGGACGGCTCGCCCTATCTGCGTGCGGGCAACGCGCACGTTCAGCCGCCTTTGAGGACGCTGCCCGCGGCTTTGATGATGCCCGCGATGTTGGCCAGGTCGCTGGGGATGATCATTGTGTTGTTCGCCTTGGCGAGCTGACCGAACTCGGTGATATACTGCTCCGCCAGGCGCAGGTTCACCGCATTGGCACCGCCCGGTTCGTTGATCGCCTTGGCGATCTCGCGCAATCCGGTCGCGGTCGCCTCCGCCACCGTGGTGATTTCGCTGGCGCGGCCTTCGGCCTCGTTGATGCGGCGGATGCGCTCGCCTTCCGACTTGGCGATCGCCTCCTGCTTCTGGCCGTCGGCGCGGTTGATGCGCGCCTGGCGCTCGCCTTCCGATTCGGCGATGGTCGCGCGCTTCTCCCGTTCGGCACGCATCTGCTTCTCCATGGCGTCGCGGATCGATTGCGGCGGCGTGATATTCTTGATCTCGTAGCGGTTGACCTTGATTCCCCAGGGATCCGATGCCTTGTCCACGGCCTGCA
>CAYVKQ010000206.1:4130-5908 GCA_964451945.1 uncultured Lentisphaerales bacterium | reverse complement strand
GGGGATGCGGCTCGTCTCCTGACGCCCGCGACGCGCCGAAACGGCTTCAAACAACACTTCCCCCGCGCTTCTCCCGGCGCCGGGCCGGGACCGGCGCGGACCCGCTACGCGCACAAGGGGGCGGCCGGAAACGTTTAAAAAAAAAGAGCGTTGACATTTACCCCCCCGCACAATAAATGCCAACGTTACGAATAGGCTTTCGTAATCTCACGCGGATGCGGGAGGAGAGCGGGTTGTTGACGCAGGGAGAGACCGAGAAGTCGGCACTCTCAAGGAGTTAACAGCATCGAATAAGGCGGTGGAACACTACGCCACGTAACGCGGCGAGGTTCACCGCCGACGTTCGACGTGATTGCACTGACATGCGCAAGAATAGATCATCCGTGATGCTGCTGTGCGCAAGCATGGGCGTGCCGCCGGCTCTGCTTGTTGCCTTGGGCTGGTTGCTGAGTATGTCATCCTTCAGGTGACTGTGTCGTACAAGCGCAAGCAGGGTACGCCAGCAAACTCGCGCCTTGGTGTGTGACGCCCCCCCCTACATCCCCGAATGGCGCTCCGCGTTGCGTCATAAAGACAATCCGCGTTGCCCGACGCCCGGTCAGGCGTTGAGTCGCCAGATGACGCCGTTCAGCACCGTCGCGAACGCCACCCAGAGCGCGTACGGCACCAGAAGTGCGCCTGCCAGGCGCTTTGCGCGCCAGAAGGCAGTCAGCGTGGCGAGCACGGCGACGTCGAGGAGAAGGATCCCGGCGAAGGCCAGATCCGGACGGTGCAGGCCGAAGAAGATCGGCGTCCACAGCGCGTTCAGCGTCCACTGGACCAGGTACAGGCCGAGCGCGCGCCGCCGCGTGCGCCATCCGCCCTCCCGCCAGACCAGCCAGGCGGCCACAGCCATCAGTGCGTAGAGCGCGGTCCACACCGGCCCGAAGAGCCAGACAGGCGGGTTCCAGGACGGCTTGACCAGGCCGGCATACCAGCCGTCGGCGCGGATGAAGACGGCGGTGGCCGCCGCACTGAAGGTGAGCGCGAGCCAGCCGAGGAAAACCAGGACGTTGCGGCCGGAGCGGGTGTTCATGGCGGAAAGGATACGCTTTTCCGCCGGGGAGCGCATCGCCGAATTTCACAGGTGGGACGTTGCGCGTTCAACACAAACCTCGATCATTTGTGGCGCAGTAGGGGAGCACGGCGCTTCTGATGATGGAATCGTTCCTTAAGCGCCACTTGCTCACACGCGTGAGCTTGACAACCGCCGGCCGGTTTTGCCATCATCCGCCCCGTGGCAGCCACTCAAAAGGATAGCGCCGCACGGAGGTTTCGTTCGTCGGCGTCGGAGGGCTCCGCCACTGTTCTCATCACGCTTTGCATGACGGTGCGCGCCTCGTGCGCGCCACCCCGCCCGACATCACACCGAGGTCCTGATTTATGAGCATGCTGCAACACGCCCAACAGCAATACGACCGGACGGCCGCGCTTCTAGAGGGAACGTTTCCGCCCGAGATTTTCGCCAAGATCCGCGAGCCCCACGAACGGATTGAAATGACTCTCTCGCCGCTTCTGAGCGATGGACGTGTCCGCCTGGTCCGCGCCTTCATGGTCCATCACAACGAAGCGCTCGGCCCCTGCAAGGGCGGCATCCGCATGACCGCCGATGTCACCATCGAGGACGTGCAGGCGCTGGCGATGGAGATGACGTGGAAATGCGCACTCATCGGCGTGCCGTTCGGCGGCGGCAAAAGCGGCATCGCGGTCGCCCCCGAAAAGCTCTCGGCGCACGACAA
>CAYVKQ010000206.1:0-4118 GCA_964451945.1 uncultured Lentisphaerales bacterium | reverse complement strand
GCTGATCCGTAGTTTCGCGCGCAACGCCAGTCGGCACATCCACCCGCTTTTGTACGTGCCAGCGCCCGACATGGGGACGACGGAGCGCGACATGGGGCACATCAAGGACACCATCACCTATTCGCAGGGGCAGGCCGCCACGCACGGGTGCTACGTGACGGGCAAACCGGTCCTGCTCGGCGGCGTCCCGGGACGGCGCGAAGCGACCGGGCGCGGTGTCGTGCAGGTCATCGAGGCGGCGCTGGAGGCCGAAGGCCGCGCGCTGCCGGGTGCCACGGCGGTCGTCCAAGGGTTCGGCAACGTCGGCGCGGTGACCGCGCAGATGCTGGCGGCCGCCGGGGCGCGCGTGATCGCGGTATCGGACATCTACGGCGCGTTGACGAATCCCCGCGGTCTCGACATCGGGGCGCTGGCGGCGCATGTCTCGGCGACCGGGAAGGTGGCGGGATTCGCCGGCGGCAAGCCGCTGGCATCGGAAGCCCTGCTGACGCTTTCCTGCGACGTGCTGGTTCCCGCCGCGGCGGGTGGACAGATCACCGCCGCCAACGCCGCCGCGATCCAGGCCAGGCTGATTGCCGAGGGCGCCAATGGTCCGACGACGCCCGAGGCGGACGACATCCTCCATGCCCGCGGCATCACGGTTCTGCCCGACATCCTCTGCAACGCCGGCGGCGTTTTCGTCTCCTATCTCGAATACACGCAGGAGACGCAGAAGGAGCAGATGACCGAAGCGGACGTGCTGCGTCGGCTGGCGCAGCGGATGCGGGAGCGGTACGCGCAGGTGCGCGCGGTCGCGGTGGAACGGAAACTGCCGCTGCGCCAGGCGGCGATGATGCTGAGCGTGCGCACCGTCGCCGAGGCGGTGATGGCGCGGGGGCTGCTGCCCTGAGATTCCAACCGGGGGCTGCGCGCGGTTCCGCAATTCACGAAACGGAGAAGACGGATGAAGCCACTCGATGTCCTGATTGTCGGCGGCGGTATGATCACCCACGATCTGCTGCTGCCAAGCATTTACCATCTGAAACGGCTGGGGCGGGTCGGCGCGATCACCGTCTCGGCGCTCAACAGCGCGCCGCTGCGGGCGCTGCACGAGAGCCGCGAGATCAACGTGGCCTTTCCCGGAATGTCGTTCGAGGCGCTGCCGCCGCTGAGCGACCCGCCCGAGCGGATACACCCCGAGCTGTTCAAGGAGGCGTTGTCCCGCCTGGCGCCACGACAGGCGGTGGTCGTGGCGGTGCCCGACGCCTTCCATTACGACGTGGTCCGCGACTGCCTGCTGCACGACCAGCACGTCTTGTGCGTCAAGCCGCTGGTGCTGCGGCACGCGCAGGCGGCGGAGATCGAGACGCTGGCGCGCGAGCGCGGGCTCTATGTCGGCGTCGAATACCACAAGCGTTTCGACCGCCGCTCGCTGCTGGCGCGGCGGCACTACCGTGACGGCGCCTTCGGCGCCTTCGTCATGGGCGAGGCGAAGCTGATCGAGCCCTATTACTACCGCCACTCGAACTTCCAGAACTGGTTCACCTGCGACAAGACCGACCCCTTCGTCTATGTCGGCTGCCACTACGTCGACCTCGTCTGGTTCATCACCGGAATCAAGCCGGTGGGGATCTCCGTCTCGGGCGTGACCGGACGTTTTCCCAACGGCCAGGAGGGTTACCTCTGGGCCAATGGCCGTGTCCGCTACGAAAACGGCGCTCTGCTGATGGTCACCGCCGGGCTCGGCTATCCCGACGCCGCCTCTGGCGGCAACGACCAGGGGTTGCTGATGTACTGCGAGGGGAATAACCGCAACGGCATGGTCCAGCACATCGACAACGACCGGGGCGTGCGCTACACCTTCCTCGACGCCGACAATGCCGAGGGCACGCGCTTCCGCACGGTCAATCCCGACTTCTTCCGTCTGGTCCCCTGGGAGCAGCCGGGCTTGAAACCGACTGGCTACGGCTACGAGTCGGTGGCGGCCAACATCGAAACGATGATCCGCATTGAGGCGGCCACTGCCGGTTTGCCGGCGGCCGACGCCCTGGCGGGCCGGCGCGAGTTGGTGGCAGAGGTTGACCGTCAGGGAATCCTGGCGACGCCCGCCAACAGCGCCATCAACGAACTAGTGGTGGAGGCGGCGCGCCTCTCCATCCTCAACGACGGCGCGTGGGCCGACATCGCCTACGAGCCAACGGCGCGCGTCGCGCTCCGCGCCAAGGGCTGAGCGCTCCACGCGGTACACTTTCACAGACACACTCCCGCACCAAGGACAACCATCATGGCAACCTACGATCTCACCCCCGTCGCCGTCCCGGCGATTGAAACCCGGTACCGCACGATCTGCACTGCGCTGCCGGTTCCCGAATCGCTGCCGATTTTCGAGGAGCTAAAGCGTTCCGAGCCCCGCTCGATGCTCGGGCAGCCGCCGGTCGTCTGGCACAGCGCCGAAGGGTCGACGGTCTCCGACAAGTGGGGCAACCGCTGGATCGACTGGTCCTCCGGCGTGCTGATTACCAACGTCGGGCACGGCCACCCCGAGATTGCGGCCGCGCTGCGGCGGGTGATCGACCAGAACCTTCTCTCGACCTACGTCTTTGTGCACGAGGGACGCGCCGAGCTGACGCGCATGCTGCGCGAGCTTTCGCCCGCCCCCTCCAGCTACCAGGTCTTCCTGCTCAGCACCGGCAGCGAGGCGGTCGAGAATTGCATCAAGCTGGCCAAGACCTACGCCATGGAGAAACACGGCGCGAAAAAGCGCGTTCTGGTGTCGTTCAACAACGCCTTCCACGGCCGCACGCTCGGGTCGCAACTGGCGGGCGGCATGCCCAAGGGCAAGAAGTGGATCGGGTACGATTACCCGGGATTCGTCCAAGTCCCCTTCCCCGACGGCTTCAAGAACCCCGACACCTCGTTCGACCTCTTTCTCACGTCACTCAAGGAGAAGGGCGTCGCCCCCGCCGAAATCGCCGGCGTGCTGGTCGAGAGTTATCAGGGGGTCGGTCCCGACTTCCTCCCCGACGCCTACGCCCGCGCGCTGGAGACCTTCTGCCGCCAGCACGACATCTGCCTGATCATGGACGAGGTGCAGGCCGGCTTCGGCCGCACGGGCAAACTCTTCTGCTTCGAGCACTACGGCGTCCGCCCCGACCTGATCGCCTGCGGCAAGGGGATCAGCTCCTCGCTGCCCCTGTCGGCCGTAATCGGCCGCAGCGACATCCTGGGGCTCTACGCGCCGGGTTCGATGACCTCGACCCACTCCGCGTCGCCGCTGGCGGTGGCCGCCGCCATCGCCAACCTCAAGGTCCTGCTGCGGGACGATCTTGCCGGACGCGCCGCGCGCCTGGAGCCGATGTTCAAGGCGGCGCTGCAGCGGGTGCAGGCCAAGCACCCCGACGTTCTCGGCTGCCTCCAGTGCCGCGGACTGGTCGCCGGCCTGCAGGTGGTGAAACCGGGGACGCGCGAACCCGACGCCGACACCGCCACGCGGATTAACGTCGCCTGCTTCCACAGGGGACTGCTGATGTTCGCGCCCGTCGGCGTGGCCGGCGAATGCCTCAAGATCTGCCCGCCGCTGTCGATCCCCGAAGAGATGCTGGCCGAATCGCTGCAGGTCTTTGAAGAGGCCTGCGACGCGGTGCTGGGTTGACATTCCCCCCGCCGGGGGTCACAATGCATCTTAATGATGTGAGTAAGTTTGCCCCTTTTTACGGTACTGTGGATACGACGGGAGCGGGTTCACGACACGGAGAGCGACCGAGAAGTCGGCCCTATGAAGCGTATACCAAACATTTAAAAAGAAGGGGTGGGGCAATGAACCGGCAGCAGGCACTCAAAGCGGCGCTCTGCGCCGCTTTGGCGGCGGGCGCGGCTGCGGCCGTGACGCTCGACGTGCCGCGCCTGCCGGCGCCCGCCGTCGCCGACCGCGAAACGTCCGCCGACGCCGCCATCCCCGAAAGCGCCGCCCGCGACCTGCGGCGCTTCCGCCTGGAGCTTTCCTTCGACGCCACCCCCTCCAACAACGTGCAGGTCGCCTTCGGGCGCGACGCCGAACCGCCCGACGGCAAGCTGGCGGCGGAAGAGACGGCCTTTATCATCGGCTGGGACAGCGGCGAGTGGTTCCTGCGCCCCGCCGG
>CAYVKQ010000205.1:0-5921 GCA_964451945.1 uncultured Lentisphaerales bacterium | reverse complement strand
CCACCAGAAACTGTTGCAGTCTTATCTGGTGACGACGATCCGTTGGCTCGGACGGTTGGGCAATCTCCTCCAACCGCTTGCCATAGGTCGCCGAACTGAGAATGATCTCTTCGGCCAACGGAGCTTCGGCCTGCTCAAACTCCGGGTGCCGCGACAAAATCCCGAGCCGCCAGTTCCGCGCCTCCCCGAGCATCGGCGCATTCTTCTGGTTGACGCGCTGATTCTCCCGTGCCTGCACATCCTTCAGCCAGTGATATAGGTCCATCTCGGGAATCGTGTCGAGCAGCGCGCGATAGTTGAATTGATCGATCGTCAAGAAATCGGCCTCGACGGTCAGCGTCTTGAAATGCGCGAACACTTTCTGCTGGATGCGCGGCTTGAGTTCCGGGCGGTAGTTGCAGAGGTCGAGCAACGAATCGGAAACCCATTGGTTGTGGCGGTACTTCTCGCCGGCGTGCGCAATCTTGTGTCCGATATGGAAGAACTGCCAAAACCAGATATCCCTGGCGCCGTCGATGATGGCATCGACGTCGGCGAGCATGTTGTCCAGATGCGACGTGCGGTCGGCCTGGGTCCGGCTTTGCCGCAGCAGGAGGTGGTTGGCATAGTAACGGCGCACCGGATCGTCGCTGCGGGTGAACCGTTCGAGGTCGCTCCGCTTCCAGTTGTAGACGTGCAGCAGATAGGACGACAGGAAATAGCGGTTGGAGGCCGGCAGCTTCGGATCGGTCTCCATGGCGTCGATCCGCTCGACAAGATACCGCCGCCGGGTGGAAGGCAACTTGAAGATGCCGTTCAGCCATTCGACATGTTTGTCAAAGAAGGAGACGTTCCTGCTGTAGTCGTATTTTTCAAACTCCTCCAGAAGCCTGCTCCGGAACGGGCGCAACAGCCGGACAATCTCGGGATTCTTGAAGCTCGCATAGCCACTGAGGAACGCGAGCAAGCCCCCGACCTGTGCCCATTCGGTCGCCTTGGTCGCCCGCAGCAGCTCAATCTTGTTCTCACGACACAACTGCTCGACGCGGGCCACCGTCAGCGCCCGCTGGTAGTCGTCGGGCAAGGCGGCGAAACCTTCCAGCAACGTCTTGATGTAGGTCCGGATCCTTTCCCGGTCTGAAGGCGCCAGCGCGAACGCCGCCTCGCTGGCCCAGGGATACCGGGCCGCCAGGCTGTCCAGAACCCTGACCTCCGCCCTCAAGGTCCCGGTGCCGACCGCCCCGCGCAACCGCATGGTCGCCGCGCACAGGGCGTCGACGGCGCGGTCGCTCATCGTGCGGAGGTTCAGCAGCCCGCCCTCCTCCCTGACGACTTCGGCCGCTCCGGCGGCGGCATGGCGCACGCGGAGCGTCAGCGCGACACTCGGGTCGCCCCAATCGCCCGACAGTTCCGAACCGGCGCCCAGACTGCCGTCGACCAGCAGCGCCGCCGCCATCAAAGGCGACGCCGCGCCGGCCAGCTCGCCTTCCCGCGCGACATCGCCGAGTTTGCGCCGCTCCATGATCAGCACTCCCGGCAACGCCGCAAGCTCAACCAGCAGACGCTCTTCGATCCCCGCCATGACTTCGGCCACGACGGGGTTTTGACGCAGGTTGGCCGGCAGCGCGTCGGTGACGGCCAGAATGGTGACGCCCGTCCGCTGCTCCGCCGGCAGCTCGAGGTTGGCGATGAAGCGGTGTACGGCGGCGACCGTCCCCGACAGGTCGGAGCCGCCCCTGTGCAAGGAGAACCCCGCCACAAAGCCATGGGTGGTTTCGACGAGCCGGACATGAGAAGTAGCGCGATCACCGTTATTGCGGTTCAGGAACAACAGCCCCTTCGCCTGAAGAACCGCGCCAAGCCTGACTCTGGCCGACGTCTCGACCAATCCTTCGGCGGTCAGCTTCTGCTCGGCCAGCACTCGTTCGATCTCGGCACGCTCGACGGTCTCGACGCCGGGCTGGCGCGCCAGTTCGACCGTCAGCAGGTCGGCGAGCGACCGCGTCTCGGCCAGGGCGTCCTCCGCCAGCACCGCCAGCCGCACGGGCGCGGGCGCCGCGGCGGCAGGCGTGGGAGACGCGTCGGCACGCCAGACCTGGTTGGCGACAAAGGTGCTAAGGGCGAGGGCCAGCCGCATCGCCCGGGCTGTAGTGCAGGTTGGCAGGATGCGCAGTTCAGTCGCCGTCATTTCGCCTCCAGGTTCTCCGCCCGCGCCTGCAGCGCGTCGGCTTCCGCGGGGTCGCCGCTGCGTCGGTAGAGGTCGGCGGCGATCTTGAGCATCTCGGGGGTTTCCGCCTGGCGGACGAGGATGGCGAGCCGACGCACTTTGTCGCGGTCGCCACTTGCCAAGTACGGTTCGATCAGCCAGTCCGCCTGCTTGTTGAAACGGTAGGACCATTGGATCGCGTGCCGCGCCAGAAAGGGATCGGCCGCCATGATGCGCGCAAAATCCCGGCGCGCCGCATCCGCCTCGCCAAGCTGAACCTTGTAGAAGAGGATGCAGAAGGCGAGATACGGGTCGAACGGCCCGTCCGCGAGACGCTGTTCGATCCCAGGGTAAACCGCTTCGCGGAGATCGGAGCGCAAGGCCCAGCCGCCATGCCGCCGCCAGTCGAGGAAGCCCATTTTGACAGCCTGCAGGAAAAGTTCGGTACGCTCGGGCTCGGTGAACCGACTGTTATACATGTACTTCTGTCGGCTGCTTACTTCGTTATAGTAGCGGGCAAAGGCGATGAGGCAGGCGTTGTGCTCCGCATCGGACAATGTCTCGTCCTGCCGTAACTGTGCCAAAGCGCGATCCACGCGCGCGGTATGGACGAGCTGCGATGGCGGGCGCATTGTCGAGGGCCGGCGGTTCACCTCCAGCGCGCCCGGCATCGTGCCCAGCCACAGCATATCGGTCGCTTCGGAAGCTGGGTCAAAATCCATCGGGCAATGCCCGTGGCCGCCGGGCTCCAACGGGTTGGCGCCGGCCTCCATCAGCGTGCGCAACACCCCCAGATCACTTTTTGTCTGCAAAATAGAGCTGCCATTGTTATCGCGGAGACGCGGGTCGGCACCGGCGGCAAGCAGCAGGTTCACGTACCGCAACTGCCCGCGTTCCGCCGCCAACATGAGCGGCGTCCGGCCCTTGGCGTTGGGCACATCAATGTCGGCGCCGCGGGCGATAAGCGTCCGGACGGCCTCCGCTTTGCCGTTGGCTGCCGCGTGCGCCAGCGGCGTCATGCCATCCATGTCGTATTCATCAATGCACGCGCCGGCATCCAGAAGGCGGTTCAGGCCGTCACCATCATCCGCCAGCGCGGCGGCGACGAGCGGCGTGTGCGCAGGTGGAGATGCCGGCTTGTCGGCGGCAACGGACGGAGGTGATTCGGGCGCGGGGGACGGAATAAGCCAGGCCATATCGCGGCCGAGCGTGTTGGTGGCGCCAACAAGATAGGCCAATTCCCAGTTGGGCGGAGTACGAGGAGGGGTAAAAAAGTCGCCGCCGATGACGATCATGCCACCGTAATAGTGAGCCAGATCGTACCGGGCAAGGTAGTTCTCCGGTGTAGCGAGTCCGGCCGGCGGGTCTCCGAGAGTCTCTTCGGCCAGGCGGAAACACCCGGTGATCTCGACATATGCCTCATTCAACACCGCGCCGAAACCACGTCCTTTAGGCCGCGGCCTGGTGAAGAAGACCAGCCCCGGGGTGCTGGTGATGATGCCATGCGCGCGGCGACTTGTACTGACGCGGTCGTCGCCGTTGACCAGTTGTGTCCACGT
This sequence comes from uncultured Lentisphaerales bacterium, assembly GCA_964451945.1. Classification (GTDB taxonomy): domain Bacteria; phylum Verrucomicrobiota; class Kiritimatiellia; order RFP12; family JAAYNR01; genus JAAYNR01. The sequence continues at coordinate 2,177 of CAYVKQ010000205.1, read as the reverse complement.
CCCGTCGGCCGGCGCGTAACGCCAGACCGATCGCTCCGTGAAGAGATAGAGCCGGTTCGACGCGGCATCGGCCACCAGACCATTGATCAAGCCAACCGCGGCCAATGGCCCGGTCGCCGTTTCCGTGGCCGTCACCGCCACGACCCGCGCCTTTGCCGCGTTTTCATCCCACGCCAGCAAGGTGTTCGGCAGCGCGATGTAGAGTGTGTCGCCCAGCGCGGCAGTGCCCGTTATGTTCAGCGACGGAAGGCCGATCTCCGCGCCCAGCAACCGGGCGTCGGACAAGTCACCCGCACCCGCTGGTGCGTCGCGGGCAAACAGATAGACACCCTGGCCACGTCTGGCGAGGCAAATCTTGTTCTTCCAGTAGAAGAGCGGAGAGAATCCATGGAACACATGCGCGCAGTCATCCACATAGGGGCGGTCGTATGGAGTCACGGTTTTCCCGAAACGGGAGAAATCGATTGCCCCTGTCTTCAGGTCCATCCGTATCAGCCCGGTGTAGTCGATGTAGGTTCGGGAAAAACCGTCCCGGTCGTGCCCGCCCAACGCAATCCACAGCCTGTCGCCATCGACCAACAGGCGCTGCGGGGTCACAGCAAAGTCGAGGCCGTCCAGAGAGATGCCATGCGTCCGGAGATAGCGGTCGTTCGGCGCAAGCATCGTCAATTTGTCACCCGGGGCGACCGCTGCCGCGGCACTGCGGCGACGGGCAAGCTCGATGCAGCTTTTTTCGATGCGTTCCAGCGACATCTTGCCGTGGCGCGAGCTCGGCAAGCGGGTGGATGGCACCGTCCGCAGTGTCGCGATCCGATCCAGCAGTGAATCGGCAACGTCCCGTTCGAACCATCCGAAATACTGATCCGACCAGGTATCGCACAGGGAGGCAAGGTCCCCGGCATCCAGCCACGTTTCACACTGTGCCAGCAGGGCGTCGTTCACCTGCCGGGCACACCCTGCGTTGCGCATGTAGAGCAGTGCATTGTGCAGGAAGTTGTAACGATCGTGACCATCGTACCGCGAGTGCCACTCGGCGAAGAAGGCTGCCAGTGGCGTGCAGCGCAACACGTCGGAAAGCAGTTCCACCGCAGCGGTGTAGTGGCGGTCGCGCTTGTCGGCGGAGGCGCTGACACGGCCGACCTTGACATGCGCAAAAAACCGGATGACCGCATCCTCGTTGGTGCATAGGTTGTCGTAGAGCCGGGGTGGAAGCGTCGTGCAACTCAGCAGCACCGCGGTTCGTTTCTGGCGTTCAAGCGGTTTCAACTGGGGGTCAGTAGCCATACGCTCGACCAGCGTCTGCAAGTAGGTTGCCAACTCCGCCACGTTCGCGAACGCCGCGCGAAGATCCCGGCACATGGAGGGATACCAACCGACATGTGGCAGCAGATGCTGCTCGATTTCGAAGCGCGCCCGTGACCGCGCCGGCTGCAGAATTTCCTGTAGCTCTCGATCATTGGCCCATTCCAGATATTCCCGCGTCTGTCTTCGCCCGCGCACATTGAGCACAAGCGGCAAGGTAGGACGGATGATCAGACATTCCTTCCTAAGATCGGGGTCTTGTTCGATGAGGCTGACCGCCTGCGCAAGATAATGCGCTTTTTCTATATATGCGTTGCGATATTGCCCTGCCGCGGTACGCGGCGCAGAACTTTCTATCAACACCTCTCTCAACAGGCTGTTGACCAGCGCCCGTCTGGCTGCCGCATTGGTGGCATCCAGGGCGTATGCCGCCTCGACCGCCCAAAGCGTATTCATGCCAAAGCGCCCGAAATCCCTCAGGATGCGGGATTCGAGCTGTGCGGCGCCCTCGACCGCCGGCCGCCGCATGGCAGCCTCCTTGAGCATTTCGGCGGCGGCCTCGACCAGCAGATCCTCCAGATCATCGAGGTCTCCGTGCCGCGTCACGCGCGCCTGTTCCGCCAGTTGCATGTCGCGCAGGCGCAGCACGAGGGTGACGGGCAGGTCATCTTGCGCCTTGACGGCGCCGGGCGTGAGGAAGACATCACCATCGATCAGGAAGTCGGCGGCGCGGAACGCGGGCACCTCGGCATCGGCCAACTGGGACTCCTGAAACAGCGTGGCCATCTCGCGACGCTCGACAGCCAGGACGGCGGGGTGGGCCGCCAGATAGCTTGAAAGCATCGTGACGCCGTCGGTCTCGATCCAGCCGGCGC
>CAYVKQ010000204.1:0-5924 GCA_964451945.1 uncultured Lentisphaerales bacterium | reverse complement strand
GCGCACGCGATCCTCGAACGCAACGAGAACATCGGCAAAGTCGTGCTGACCGTTTGACCCCGCCGGACGGCAGTGCTACGATTCCCCCATGCAAATCAGTATTGCCAGTTATTCGTTCCATGGCGCGCTGGCGGCCGGCGCGATGGACGTGTTTGGGTATCTTGAATCGTGCCGCTACCGCTACCAGCTCGACACCGCCGACCTCTGGAGCGGCGTGCTGGGCAGCGATCCCGAACGGTACCTCCGCCCCGAGTTTCTGGGCAGGGTGCGCGACGGCCTGCGCGATCGCGGGCTGACCCTTGTGAACTACCACGCCGACGGCTGCCACATCTGGGAGGATGACCCGGCCGTGCGCGGGAAATACGCGGCGCTGGCGCTGCGGCACATCGAAGCGGCCGAGTTCCTCGGCGCCAGAACCGTCCGCATCGACGCCGGCGGACGCGACCGCACGTGGACGCCCGAACAGTTCGACCACATCGTCGCCGTCTACCGCGCCTGGGCCAGGCGGGCGCACGACGGCGGGTATTCCATCGGCCCCGAAACGCACTGGGGGCCGGAAAACTACGCCGACAACATGGCGACCCTGGCCAAGGCCGTCGGGGCGCCCGGCTTCGGCATCCTGCTCCACATGGGCAAGGAACTCCCCGGCACCGCCGAGGAATACGACCGCGCGCTGGCGCCCTTCGCCGTCCACACGCACATCGACGCGCGCACCACGCAGACGCGCCTCGACCAGGCGCTGGCGATCCTGCGGCAGGCGGACTACCGCGGATGCCTGGGCGTCGAACACCACAGCGGCAAGAACGAATACGCCGAGGTGGCGGTGCAACTGGCGATGGTCCGGCGCGCCGTAGCGGCACAGGGGGCCGCATGAGTGCGAAAGTCCGCATCGGCATCATCGGCGTAGGACAGATCGGAAAGAAGCATCTGGAGACCTACGCCAAGATGGCAGACCAGGTGGAGGTCGTCTCCGCCGCCGACATCGACGTCCCGGAACTCGCCCGTGTCGCCGCGCTCCACAAGATCCCGCACACCACCACCGACTTCCGCGTGCTGCTGCGTCGCGACGACCTCGACGCGGTTGACGTCTGCCTGCACAACAACCTCCACGCGCCGGCGAGCATCGCCGTGCTGGAAAGCGGCAAACACTGCTACTGCGAAAAGCCGATGGCCGGGTCGCTGGTCGACGCGCAGCGGATGCTCGACGCCGCGAAGCGGACGGGGAAGATGCTCTCCATCCAGCTGGCGACGCTCTTCGCCAAGGAGACGAAGTTCGCGCGGCACCTCATCGCCAACGGCGAGCTGGGGCACATCTACCACGCCCGCAGCACCGGCTTCCGGCGGCGCGGACGCCCCTTTGTCGACGGTTACGGCACCGCCACGTTCGTGCAGAAGCCGAACAGCGCCGGCGGCGCGCTCTACGACATGGGCGTCTACCACATCTCCCAGATCCTGCACCTGCTCGGCCTCCCCGACGTCCAGCGCATCAGCGGCAAGATCTACCAGGAGACCGCCATGGACGAGAAGCGCCGCGCGTCGAGCGGCTACAGCGTGGAGGAGCTCGGGCTCGGGTTCGTCAGATTCGCCGGCGGCGCGACGCTCGACATCATCGAGTCGTGGGCGATCCACCTCAACGCCTTCGAAGGCTCCTGCATCGCCGGCAGCAAGGGGGGCATCCGCCTCAATCCCTTCAGCTTCCACACCACGCGGCACGACATCGAGATGAACGCCACGTTCGAGACGGACGGCACCGACTGGCGCTGGCACGTACTCGACGAGACGCAGTCGGCCTACGACGGGCCGCAGCAGCACTGGGTGGCGGCGCTGCAGGGGCGCGTCCCGCTGCTGCCGACGGCCGAAACGGCGCTGGCCACGATGCTGATCAGCGAAGGCATCTACCTGTCGGACCGCCTCGGGCGCGAGGTGACCGCCGACGAGGTGCGCTCCGCCTCGCAGTCGTCGGCCGTCGTTCTCTGAACCCCCGAGACGCTTGCAGAACCTCCGGTTTGTGCAAGCGAAGGGTTCAGGGTTCGGGGTTCAGGGGGTGTTTTCAGCCTGAACCCTGGCATCCTGAACCCTGGCTTCTGGCGCTTGCAGGGGTTCTGCAAGCGCCTCCCCCTGTCCCGGCAACCCCGCATAAAACCGATGACCAACCTACCCGAAGACCCCGGACTCGACCTTTCGATCCCCCGCCTCGTCGACGAGCTCGCGATCACGCCGCGCCAGATCCTGGCCGTGGCGAAGCTGCTCGCCGAAGGCAACACCATCCCCTTCATCGCCCGCTACCGCAAGGAGCAGCACGGCAACCTCGACGAGGTGCAGATCGCCAAGATCCAGGAGCGCCTCGCCTATTTCCGCGAGCTGGAGGAACGCAAGGAGACGGTCCTCCGCTCGATCGACGACCAGGGGAAGCTCACCGACGCGCTGCGCGAAAAGATCGCCGCCTGCACCTCAAAGACGGCCCTCGAGGATCTCTACCTTCCCTACAAGCCGAAGCGCCGCACCCGGGCAATGATCGCCCGCGAACGGGGGCTGGCGCCCCTGGCCGACCTGATCCTGGCGCAGGCCGACGGCGACCCCGACGCCGCCGCGGCCGCCTTCGTCGACGCCGCCAAGGGCGTCGGGAACGAGGCGCTCGCCCTCGCCGGCGCCCGCGACATCGTCGCCGAGACGCTCGCCGAGAACGCCGACGTCCGCGGCTTCGTCCGCGCCGCCTTCGCCGAACGGGGCGAGGTTGTCTCCGAGGTGGCCGACCCCAAGCCGGAACAGCCCACCAAGTTCGAGCAGTACTACGACTTCCGCGAACCGGTCGTCAAAATTCCCTCGCACCGCTTCCTCGCCATCCGCCGCGGGCAGACCGAGAACGTCCTGCGCGTCAACCTCGCGGTCGACGCCGAGCCGCTGATCCGGCGCATCGAGGAGATGGCCGCGCTGCGGCCCGCCTCGCCGTTCGCCCCGCACCTGCGGCTCGCCGTCGAAGACGGCTACAAGCGCCTCATCGCCCCCGGCGTCGAGATCGACGTCCTGGTCGAGCTGAAGCTCAAGGCCGACCGCGACGCCATCGCCATTTTCGGCGAGAACCTGCGCAACCTGCTGCTGCAGCCGCCGCTGGGCGGGAAGACCGTCCTCGGCGTCGACCCGGGGCTGCGCACCGGCTGCAAATGCGCCGCGCTCGACGCCACCGGAAAATTCAGCGAGACCGTTACCATCTATCCCAGCCAGGGCGACCGCGCCTCGATCGAGGCGCAGGTGGAGATCTGCCGCATGGTCGCCAAACACCGGCCCGCCGCCATCGCCGTCGGCAACGGCACCGCGGGGCGCGAGACCGAGACGTTCGTCCGCCAGACGCTGCAGAAAGCGGGGCACAAGGAGGTGGTCGTCGTTTCGGTCAACGAGTCGGGCGCCTCGGTCTACTCCGCTTCGGAAATCGCGCGCGACGAATTCCCCGACCTCGATCTGACGATCCGCGGCGCCATCTCGATCGGGCGCCGCCTGCAGGATCCCCTCGCCGAGCTGGTCAAGATCGATCCCAAGGCGATCGGGGTCGGCCAGTACCAGCACGACGTCAACCAGCCGCTCCTGGCGGAGAAGCTCGACGAGGTCGTCGTCTCGTGCGTCAACCACGTCGGGGTCGAGGTCAACACCGCCTCGGCGCCGCTCCTCGCCCGCGTGTCGGGGATCGGTCCGACGCTGGCCAAGCGGCTGGTCGCCTACCGCGACGAACATGGCCCCTTCGCCGGCCGCAAGGCGCTGGCCAAGGTTCCGGGGCTCGGCCCCAAGACCTTTGAACAGGCGGCGGGGTTTCTCCGCATCCGCGGGGCGGCCCATCCGCTCGATGCCTCGGCGGTCCACCCCGAACGCTACGCCCTGGTCGAGCAGATGGCCGCCGACTGCGGCGTGTCGGTGAAGGATCTGATCGGCAACACGGCCGTAATCGACGCCATTCCGATCAAGAACTACATTTCCGAGACGGTGGGGGAGCCGACGCTGCGCGACATCATCGCCGAGCTGAAGAAGCCGGGGCGGGACCCGCGTGCGACGTTCGAGAAGCCGAAGTTCCTCGACGACGTGACCGAGATCGGGCACGTCAAGCCGGGGATGACACTCGAGGGGGTGGTCACCAACGTCACCGCCTTCGGCGCCTTCGTCGACATCGGCGTCCACCAGGACGGGCTGGTGCACGTCTCGCAGCTCGCCGACCGCTTCATCCGCGACCCCTCCGAGGTGGTCAAGGCGGGCGACCGCATCAAGGTGAAAGTGCTCGACGTCGACCTCGCCCGCAAGCGGATCTCGCTCACGGCCCGGTCCAACGCGGCGCCCGCGCCCGGCGGCGCCCGTCCGCCCGCCGGCGCCCCCAACCGTCCGGGCGCAGGCCGGCCGGGCGCTGGCCGTCCGCAGCCGCGCAGCGGCTTCAACGCCAACCCGTTCGCCAGTCTGTAGCGCGGGACCTATGGGACCGCGCATGCCGCCGCTGCTTCACCACGAAGGTCACGAAGTGGTTTGGGTAGGCTCGCGCCGACGCCGGTTCTTTACCATGAAGAACATGAAGCACAGGAAGGCTCATGCCGACGCGGGGATGCCCACGGAACACACGAAACTCATGCCGAAGCGGGGTTTTGTAGAGGGGCTGTCGCCCGTGCGTCAGCCCCATCGAAAAAACTTCATGCTCTTCATGGCAAACAATGCATCGGCCTGGGTCTCCGCGTTCTTCTGCGCCCTCTGCGCGAGAACAGCGTCGGCCCGCGCTTCGTGGTCTTCGTGGTGAGACTTGCGCAGCAGCCGCCTTGACATCCGCTCAGTAAGGTCATATCATCATGACCATGATCACAGGAGGTGTCACATGACCATTGCCGCTGGCGTATTCAAGGCCAACTGTTTGGCCATCATGGAGCGCGTCCGCACCACCCGCAGCCCCGTCACCATTACCAAGCGCGGCAAGCCGATCGCGGTTCTGACCCCCTATTCCGCGGCGTCCCCGCGCCCCGTGTTCGGCCGCATGAAGGGGCTCGCCCGCCTGGCGGACGATCTGACCGCGCCGACCGGCGAATCGTGGGAGGCCGAACGGTGACAGGCCCGCTCCTGCTCGATACCCACGCGCTGGTCTGGCTGATGGAGGGGAGCCGCCTCCTCTCCCCGGCGGCGCGCAGACGCGCCGAGGAGGCGGCCCAAGACGGTCTTCTGCGCGTCTCGGCCATCTCACTCTGGGAGATCGCCACGCTCGAAAGCAAGGGACGCCTCTCCTTCGGCAGGGAGTGCCAAGCGTGGATCGACGAAATGCTCGGCTCCCCCGGCCTGCAACTCGCGCCCCTGACAGCCGAGGTCGCCGTACAGAGCACGCGCCTGCCGGGAGAGATCCACGGCGACCCTGCCGACCGAATTCTGGTGGCAACGGCCCGGTCGATCCGAGCCATCCTGCTCACAGCGGACGCCAAGCTTCTCGCCTACGCCAAGACCGGCCACCTCTCCGCCGTGAAGGCCAACTGAGTGGAACTGGCGCGTCGTCCACACTTCATGTGGGTGACCCGCTTGAAATTCGCGCCCTTCGTGTTTGTCGAGCAACCCCAACGGAGCATCGGATCTCTCATGGTAAACAAACGGTTGACTTCTGCCAGTGAAAGCCGCGAAATACCCATTCGCAAACAGGTGGACGTGCTGGTCGCCGGCGGCGGCCCGGCCGGCTTCGCCGCCGCCTTGTGCGCCGCGCGGGCCGGCGCGAAGACGCTGCTGGTCGAGCGCTACGGCTACCTGGGCGGCATGATGACCGGCGCCCGGATCGTCGCCGTCATGGCCGTCGGCGACGGAACCCGGCCCGTGGCCCGGGGCGTGGTCGAGGATATCCGGCAGGAGCTGCACCGGTTCGGCGGCGTGAACAGGGAACGGCCGGACGGCGATTACTGCGTGGATGCCGAGATCTTTCCAATCCG
>CAYVKQ010000203.1:0-5931 GCA_964451945.1 uncultured Lentisphaerales bacterium | reverse complement strand
CAGAGCTGCCCGCGGGAGCCGGTGCCGCTGCTGGAGAACCGCGAGTTTCCCCAGTTCGGCGAGACGTACCGGTTCCGCAAGGATGATTTCCTCGGCTGGGTGCTGATGGACTACCACAAGGGGGCATGGCGCGATTTCTACTCCTTCACCCGGGAACCCCAGTTGATTGCCGACTTCACCGCCCTCAACTTCTACTGCGAGCGGCACCCCGACTCTCCCTTCAACAAGCGGGAGATGTTCTCTCTGAAGACGGCCGAGGGGCGGATCACACTGGATGGCAACGTGTACAAGGAATTCACCGCCCGCGGGGTGACGATGCAGGAGCTGACCCCGGAGCAGATGCGCGACGCCTATGCAAGGTTCGGCTTGAACCTGTACTGACCGGCGGTACACGGCGGCCATCGCTGCCCCACCGCCGTCAGCAGTCGGCGGCGATGACCTCGGGGGCGGTGCGGCGGACCAGCTCGCGGCACATGCACAACGCCGTGGCGGCATCGTGGGCACGCGTGGCGACGGCGCGCGCGAGTTTCTCGGCGTCGGCGTAGCGGGTTTTGCTAATGACGTACTTGACGGCAGGAATGGCCGCGGGCGACATGCTGAGCGTGTCGACCCCCATTCCCATCAGCAGGACCGCCAGCACCGGGTCGCCCGCCATCTCGCCGCAGACGCTCACCCAGCGCCGGTGGCGGCGCGCCCCCTGGACCGTCTGGCGGATGAGCGTGAGCACGGCGGGATGGGTCGGCTGGTAGAGCGCCGCCACATTCTCGTTGGCCCGGTCGACCGCCAGGGTGTACTGGATGAGATCGTTGGTGCCGAGGCAGAGGAAATCGGAGTGGCGCGCCAGCAGCGGCGCGCAGAGGGCGGCCGAGGGAATCTCGACCATCACCCCCACCGGCATCCCGGGGTTGAACGCGGCCCCCGCGGCGGCCAGCTCCGCCTTGCACGCCTCCAGCAGTGCGTTCGCCTCGCGGAGCTCGCCGATGTCGCACACCATCGGGTACATCACGCAGACATCGCCGAGCGCGCTGACGCGCAGGATCGCGCGCAACTGCCGCCGGAACATCTCCCGGTCCTTCAGCAGGTAGCGGATCGAGCGCAGGCCGAGGAACGGGTTGGCCTCGGGGGGGACCGCCATGGCGTCGCACTGTTTGTCGCCGCCCAGGTCGAGCACGCGGAAGACCACCCGCCGCCCCGCCATGGCGCGGACCGTCTTGCCGTAGACCGCGACCTGCTCGTCTTCGTCCGGCTCGCGGCCGCGCTGCATCCACAGGCTCTCGGTACGGTAGAGACCGACGCCCCCGCACCACGGTTCCTGGAGTTGCTTCAGATCGGAGGTATGGTCGGCGTTCGCCCACAGGTTGACGGCGTGGCCGTCGGCGGTCTCGGCGCGCGCGTCCCGGAGTCTCTGCAGGCCGGTGTGCCACTGGCGGCGCGACCGTTTGAGGCGTTCGTACTCGGCGGCCTCCTTGGAATCCGGACGGACGATCACTGTCCCCTTGTCGCCGTCCAGCAGCACCTCGTCGCCGTGGCGGACACCGGCCGAAACGTTTTTCAGCCCGACCACGGCGGGGATGCCGAGCGCCCGGGCGATGATCGCCGTGTGCGAGGTTGTGCTGCCGCGGTCGGTGGCGAGGCCGAGGACCTGCCCGCGCGGCAGAACGACCGTCTGCGAGGGGGTGAGGTCGTCGGCGATGATGATGTGGGGCCGGTCGAACGACACCGGCACGTTGTCGGCGACCCCCATCAGGTTGCGCACGATGCGGCGGCCGATGTCGAGAATGTCGGCGCTGCGCTCGCGCAGGTAGGGGTCGCTCATGGCGGCGAACTTGACGCTGTATTCGTTGGCGACACGGGTGACGGCCCGCTCGGCGCACTGCGCCTCCCCGCGGATCAGTTTCTCGACGCACGAGGTGAGAAAGGCGTCGTCCACGACCATCAAGTGGGCGTCGAACACTCCCGCCTCGCCCGCGCCGATCCCATTCGAGACCTCCTCCACCAGCGCGACGATCTGCTGCCGGGTCGTCTGCAGCGCTTCGTGAAAGCGGGCGATCTCCGCCGTGGCCGCACCGGGGGGGACGGTGCGTTCGGGGATCTCGTCCATCCGCGTGTGCAGCACCCACGCGGGGCCGCGCGCCAATCCAGGCACGGCCGGGATGCCCGTCATCCGCATGCCAGAACGTTCGCCGTCGGCTGTGGAAGGGTTACTGTTCATCCGGGATGTCGAACTTGCGCGCCACCAGGGCGGAAAGCTCGTCCAGCACATCGGCGGCCTGGGGGCCGGTCGCCGTCACCCGCAGCACCGTGCCGCACGTCGCCTCGAGGGTCATCAGCGCCATGATGCTGCGTCCCGACACGACGTTGCCGTCCTTCTCGACATGAACTTCCGCGTCGAAGCGGGAGGCCGCCTTGGCAAACAGCCCGGCCGGACGAACATGCATCCCGTATTTGTTCAGCAGCACCAGTTCACGGGTTTCGCCCGCGTCGTTCGTCGTCTTTGCCACGATTATTCCCCACTCCCTGCGTGATGGCGCTTGATGCGCTCGTCCAGTTCACGGTACGCAACATGACCAGACATCCGTAATTTATACTCCATCGCGGCCGTCTCGACAATGTTAACCAGATCCCGGCCCGGGGCGACCGGGATCACCAGCTGCGGCACGGCGACGCCCAGCAGTTCGCGGAAGAGGCTCTGCCCGCCGCCGCGGTCGAGGTCCTCCTCGCCCCCGCTCTGCGGCCGCAGGGTGATCACCAGGTCGAGCGCCTTCTCGCCGCGCACGGCGGCCACGCCGAAGAGGTGCGGCACGTAGACGATGCCGATGCCGCGGATCTCCATGTAGTGCCGCGTCACCGCCACGGCGGCGCCGTGCAGCACCCCGGAGGGATCGCGCCGCAGGGCGGTCAGATCGTCGGCCACCAGCGCGTGGCCGCGCTTGATCAGCCCCAGCGCCGTCTCGCTCTTGCCGATGCCGGCCGGCCCCTCGATCAGCACGCCCAGGCCCGAGACCTCGAGCATCGTCCCGTGCACCTTGCACCGCGGCGCGCTCATGTTCTCGAGCAGCAGGGTCGCCTCCGTGGTGAAGCGGATGGAGGAGAGCGGCGTGCGGAACACCGGCACATCGAGCGCGTCGCCCATGCGGTCGGCCTCGGCGAAGGTCCTGCGGCCGTTGGAGAACACGACGCACGGGATGTCGGCGCGGAAGAGGCGCTCGACCGATTCGACGCGCCGGTCCATGGGCATCGACTGCAGGTAGGCGTGCTCCGAGCTGCCGATGAGCTGAATGCGGCGGAACGCGAAATGCTCGTAGAAACCGGAAAGCGCCAGTCCGCAGCGGTAGAGGACCGGCTCCCTGATCACGCGCGCCAGCCCGCCCTTCCCGCTCGTAAGGGAAAGCCCCAGCCGCTCGCGCCCCGCCTCGTGGAACGCGCCGACGGACACCGCGACGCCCGGGGGCGCGCCGGATGCCGCGCCCGCCGGCCGCGCCGCCGCGCTATCCGTCTTTCGGCTCACGGATGGTGCTCCGTTCCCGGTGCGACGCCGCCACCTTGTCGTAGTGCTTCCGCAGCTGGCTCCACACCTTGGTGTAGGCGTTGTCGGACGCCGTGATCAGGTTCTCGTTCGTGTCCTTGCCGCTCATGGGCGGCACGCGCTTGTGCTGCACGATGTATTCGACCTCGTACGCCTTGCGGACGCGGTCCAGGACGACGTGGATGAACTCGATCTTGGGGAACTCTTCCAGCAGGGCTGCGGCCTTGGCCCTGGCCCGTTCCTGAAGCTCGGCGTTCACGGACACATGGCGAACGGTCATCTCAATCTGCATATCGGCCTCCTTTTGTTGCGGGAACGGCTCGCGCCGCCCGTTTTGACACTCGCCCCCGACGGTGAACCGGCGTCACATCCTGAATCCGCGTCCCAGGTACAGCTCGCGCGCCGTCTCGTCGTTGATCAGGCAATCGCTCGAACCCTCGCGCAGGACCTTGCCGTCGAAGACCAGATAGGCCCGGTCGACGATCGACAACGTCTCCCGCACGTTGTGGTCCGTAATGATAATGCCAAGGCCCTGCCCGCGCAATCCCAAAACGATCTGCTGGATGTCGTGCACCGCCAGCGGGTCGACGCCGCTGAAGGGCTCGTCGAGCATCAGAATCATCGGCCGCCGCACCAGGGCCCGGGCGATCTCCAGCTTGCGCCGCTCGCCGCCGCTCAGCGTGTAGGCGCGCTGGCGGGCCACCTTGGCGAGGTGCAGCCCGCCGAGCAGCTCGTCGCACCGCTCCCGGCGTTGCGCGCGGGTCAGCGGCATCGCCTCCAGGATCGCCATCAGGTTCTCCTCGACCGTGAGCTTGCGGAAAACCGACGGCTCCTGCGCCAGGTAGCCCAGCCCCTCGCGCGCGCGGCGGTAGACGGGAAGGCGCGTCACGTTGCGCCCGCGCAGCAGGATGCGCCCGCTGTCGGGGCGGACCAGGCCGACGATCATGTAGAAGGTCGTCGTCTTGCCCGCGCCGTTCGGCCCCAGGAGGCCGACGATCTCGCGGCAGCGGACGCGAAGCGACACGCCGTTGACCACGGCCCGCCCGCGGTAGGTCTTGACCAGGTCGACCGCCTCGATGTCGGGCGCCGCCGTCTGCCTGTCCTGTTTCACAGCCTCGTCCATGGTCTCCGTCGCTCCCGGTTGTCAGGTTCCGGCGTCCGGCGCCGCCGGCGGCGCCCCGGGCTTCTTCTTCCCGTCCGTGTCCTTCTCCCGCTCCCTGAGCGTTTCCGGCGCGATGACGAAGGTGCCCGGCGACACCTCCATCCGTTCGTCGTTCAGCCAGATGGCGATGCGGTCGCCCTTGACCGAATCGCCCCCGCGCCGCAGCTCGGCGCTGCCGGTCAGCACGATCTGATCGGCGGCGCGCGTGTAGACGGCCTTGTCGCAGGAGGCGCTGCGGATGTCGTTGGTCACCGAAACCCGTCCCAGGGCCAGGATCTGCTTGACGTCGTTGGTGCCGTCGAGAAAGACCAGCACGCGGTCGGCCAGCATCAGGAACTGGGGATTTTCGACGCGCACGTTCTCGTCGAAAACGGCGACCATCTCCTTGTAGTCGAACTCGATCCGCGCCGACGTGATCACCGTCCGCCCCTCCTTGAGACCCTCGAACCCGATCAGCTTGGCCGTGTCCGCCCCCTTGGCGGCCTTGACCGGCGCAGCCTCAGTTGTCGGCGCAGCCGCCGCAGGCGCGGCCTCAGCAGGCGCGGCAGCCGGCGCAGCCTCGGTCGCCGCGACAGCCGCCGCCGGCGCGGCCTCAGCCGACGCCTCCGCCTCCGCCGCGATCATCCGCCAGGCCACCCCCGCCACGGCGACGGCAACGCACCACAAGCGGGTCCGTCCGTTCACCACATTCATTTTGTCCCCCTCGTGCCCCAGTTCCATTGTTTGACCACCACCCGCGCCTGCGACAGGATCACGACGCGCTGCTGCGGCACCGACCAATAGAGGTCCCGTCCGCTCAGCTCCACCTCCCGCCGCACCAGGACCACCTCGCCCCGGCAATAGCCCCGCTTCTCCTCGCGGTTGAACAGGCACCGCTCCGCCGCGAGATGTCCCTCGCGGCCGCCGACCTCGTCAAAGAGCTCGATGCGCACCCCCTCCGCCCGCACGAACCCGTCGGCCGCGACCGTTGCCCGCTCGGCGCGCAGCACCGCGCGGACGCGCCCGCTGTCGTAGTGCTCGATCGGCAGCGTGAGGTTCTCGACCGGCGACCCGGTGGTGGCGGCGCCGGCGTCGAACGCCGCCGCGAGGTCGGCCCACTCGGGCGGCGGCGCCTCCGCGGCGCGCGCGGCGCCGCCCGCGGCGCAGAGGCAGCCGGCAATCAGCGCGTAACGGATCACTCTGAGGCCTCTGCAAAACCCCTTGCTTGCAGGCGTGGCACGGGCATCTTGCCCGTGTTCCATGG
>CAYVKQ010000202.1:3813-5950 GCA_964451945.1 uncultured Lentisphaerales bacterium | reverse complement strand
GAGTACGAGTACGTTCACGGCGTGCTTTCCCTGTCCTACACCTACATCGACGGCATTCCGGTGCAGCCGGGACACACCGTCCATAACTGGCGGAGCTGGTTCAACTCCCACTACTACTGCACCCATTCGCTCGGCCCCGTCATGGTCATCACCGGCACGCGGCCGGTCGCGGTCGAGGCGTTTCCGGTGAAACCCCGCCTCTCCGGTTATCTCCGCAACCGCTCGGAAAAAGGGACCATGGCCCCCTCGCTCATCCAGATGAGCAACGGCGGCGTGGTGCGCAACCTCATGGGGACGTCGACCAACGACAGCCACAACCAGCGGATCTGGGGGACGCGCGGCGCGTTCGAGATCGGTCGCGATGATGTGCGTCTGCGCCTCGGCGCCTCCGGCGACTCTCCGCTGCTGGCTGTGAACCCGAAATGGGAGGGGCTCGGAGAGCTGGCGGCGCAGACCGGGCACGGCGGCGGCGACTTCTGGACGCTCTACTATTTCGCCCGCGAAATCCTGACGGGCGAAAAAGGCCCGTTCGACATCTACGGCGGATGCGACGTCACGATCCCCGGCATTCAGGCGCGTCGTTCGGCGCTCGAGGGCGGCAAGCCGATGGAGGTTCCCGATTTCCGTCAAAAGGCCGACCGCGACCGCTACCGCTCCGATGAATGGCGGCAGGAGAGCTACGACGTCGCGCGCGGCGTGTTCGGCGGCTTCGTGCCGGAGCCGGGCCAGCCGGCGGCGCGTTTTTCCTCCGTGATGAAGGACCTCGCCGCGGTCGTGCCGCTGTACCGCGCCTACGCCGACTGGAAGAAAGTGCGCGAGGCGCTGGTGAATCCGGCGCGGTTCGCCGGGGTGGCCGGGAAACTGGTGCAGAACTACCCCCGGCTGGCCGCCGCCTACCGCGACGCCCGCGCGATCATCGGCGCGCATCCGAAGTCCGACGGCGCGCAGGTGCTGCGGCAGATGCTGGACGAGGGTGAGGCGGATCGGGCGCTCGCTCCGGCGTTCCTCCCCGCGCTCAAACGCGAGGTGGCGGCACTGCGCCGCAAGTATGGCGATGACGACATCCTGAACCGGTGCGAGGCTTCGCCGCTGTTGCCGGTCCGCACCGCCATCCGCGCGATCCCGTATCCCGGCAAACGCGTCCGCTTCGACGCCGTGCCCGCCGGCGTCTATTGCGACATCCGCCGTCGGTACGAAGGCGCGCGCAGCAAGGACGGCCTGATCTACAACCGCTGCCACTTCCACGCCGCCCAGGCGGCGGGGGGCCTCCTGCGGGTCGGTGCCGACGGCCCGTTCAAAGTGTTCCTCAACCGCAAGGAGATTTTCTGCAACCCGCGCGCGACCAACCCCATCTCCGCGCAGATGGCCGACCTGCCCGTCGCGTGGAAGAAGGGGAAGAACGAAATCATGATCGCCCTGCGCACCAACAACGGGCGGGCGTGGGGGTTCGCGGTTTCCTCCGGCCGGGGCGCTTTCTGACGGCCAGCCCGGAGCCGCGTCAACACGGAACCCTGCGGCCCACACGTGTTTCCGGTGGCGATTTCTTCTCTCTTTTTGACGGCCATTTCTGACTTGACAGGCACCACGGTATCAGCTATGAAATATTGACAATTGTTACACTGTGTCATTTTACGACAATCTGTGACGTGATCCAGTTCTCCTTTTGGACTCTGAAAGAATCGTTGACCGAGCCTGAGGGGTGCGGCAGCGAACCGAAAGGAATGCCAGGGATGAACAACACGATGCGGATGCTCGCGGGGGCGGCGGCGACGCTCGCCCTGCTGGCGCCGGGAACGGCGCGCGCGGAGGCGATCGCAAACGAGAGCGGGCTCTCGACGCAAATCTGGTACGTTTCGCCCGACGGAACGGGGGCGGGCGGATCGTGGGAGGATGCGGCATCCTTCACGAATGTGCTGGCGGATGAAACGCTGGCCGCCGGCGACGAAATCCGGCTGCTCGCGGGCATCTACCCGCTCGCGGCGCAGCTCGCCACCGCCAAGGCCGTCGCGATCCGCGGCGGGTTCTCGGGGACGGGCGGGCAGCGCGCGGAGGGGGCGGTTTCCGTGCTCGACGGCCAACGGACGGTCCCACCTTCAGACTTCCTGATCTCGACGGGGTTTTCGTGCGGTTTCCGGGA